>JAAYTH010000193.1 GCA_012523785.1 Bacillota bacterium
CGTTCCCTACTGTTTATAGCGTTGTTTATCGGTTAAACCGGGGTGCGCGCGGAACGACGGGGACGTCGTTCCCCACATTTGTCGCGTTGTTTATCGGTTAAACCGTAGGGAGCGGTGCCCTCACCGCTCCGTGGCTCCCCCACATTTATAGCGATATCTTTCGCATAAACCGGGGTCCGCGCGGAACGACGGGGGCGCCGTTCCCTACTGTTTATAGCGATATCTTTCGCATAAACCGGGGTGCGCGCGGAACGACGGGGGCGTCGTTCCCTACATTTATCGCGATGTTTATCGGTTAAACCGTAGGGGCGGTCATCGACCGCCCGTCACATTCCGGGGCAACGGGCGACCACTGGTCGCCCCTACTTTTTGGCGGCGTATTATCAGGTCATTACCGGGGGGCGGAACGACGAGGGCGTCGTTCCCTACAAGTTGCTGCAAAGTTGACCGGGTAAACCGTAGGGAACGGTGCCCCCACCGTTCCGTGTTCCCAGGTAGGTTATTGCGTTGTTTATCGCTTAAGCCGTGGAGGGTTCGGAACGACGGGGGCGTCGTTCCCTACGATTTATTGCGTTATCTTGGGCCACGGAGGGCGAAAATACTGTCGGTGGCACCGTCCAATGGGGGCATAAATATGGCCAAAAATAAAAAAGCAAGGGGGAGGAAAGATCCCCATCTTGCTGTCACTACCCGATTATCATCAGTGCATTATCACCACAATATCATTGGTAATACCTTCCACACCCCCAAGGCTCCCATCAATTTGCCGGATCACATCCTCCAGGGCTTCCCGCTGGTCGATGGTATCAACCTGGCCACCCAGGTAAACCCAGCCGTTGAGGACGAATACCCGAATATCCTTTAAACTCAAATTCAGCCCCTGGGTGATAACCTGCCGGATGATGTTGGTCAGGTAGACATCGCCTTCACTCTGCTCCTCTTCCACCAGCAGATTGTTGAGAACCCGGCGCACCCCTTCGACTCCGGAAATAATACCCGTTGCCTCTTCTTTCATTGCTGCGGTCTCAACCCAACCCGTCAGGTATACTACACCCCGTTTGGTTTGAATGCTGACGGCGTATTTGTTAACCTGCCCGGCGGCGAAGAGGGCGTCTGCCGCCATTTGTGTTATGGCACTGTCTTCGATGGGATGGCCGGTGGCCACATCTAGGCTACTTGTAACATCTACCACTCCTTTAACCCGGGCCGCCAGATTACGGGCCAGGTCTTCATCGGCCAGGGTCAGGGCCTTGCCCTGCAAGTGGACAATACCCTTTTGAACTTTAACCACCACATCCTCCAGCCGTTCTTCTTTTTGTATGGCGGCATCAATTGCTTTTTTTAGTTCTGCATCGTTGACAGTATCACCCTGGGCAACAGTTAATTTGTTTTCGACTTTTTGAACGCCGTCTAGATGCCGGACGACTTCTTCGGCGTAAAGTTTTTCCGCCAGGACATCTACGACGCCACTCAGGAGGACGGTCCCGCCTTGGGTTTCGACTTTTATGTCCAGGGCCCGAAGCTGCATGTAGCGGGCCAGAATGTGTTTGATTTCGTTTTTGGAAAGGGTTTCCTGCCTGTCACCCATGGTTTTCGCTCCTTTCCCATCATATTATATTATATCCCATGATGTTATTTTTTGCACTGGTTAACGGTTTTTTAATCCTGGGATGTAAATAAGGAAGAGCATTGAGGGCGGAACGACGAGGGCGTCGTTCCCTACAATTTATTGCGTTGTTTATCGCTTAAACCGTGGGGGATTCTCCTCCAACCTCCAATGGCCGTGGCTTTTATAATTCCAATTCACCGGTGAAGGCGTTGATGTAATGCCAGTGGTCGCCGCCGGTGCAGATGGCCCAGGCGGGGACGGCTTCCCATTCCTGGGCATCGTATAGTTTATTATAGTAGCCCAGGGTTATTTCGACAATGGGTGCTGGTTCTCCTGCACTGCTGCCTTCATGAAGGGCGGCCAGGCGCAGCAGGGCTTCGGTGGCCGGGATGGTGGCCTTTTCTTCTCCGGCGGGCTCCAGGGGTTCCAAGGGGCGCTGCCAGAGGAATTCCAGCCCGGATGCCGATATGAGGATCTCTACTCCGGCACTGCCCACTAGGGGGCGGCCCTGGTAGGCCTGTTGCAAGCGGATGAAGTATTTTTTTTCCGGGAGGAGTTCCCGTATCTCTTCCATACTGAGTTCTTGGCCAAATTCCTGCTGCTGGGCGATAAAACCTTCAACCCACTGCTGGGCCGCCTCTTTTAGGGGAAGGCCCGGTGGCAAATTGAAGGAAGGGTGGGGGTTGCGGTAGGTGAGGATGCCGTTGCCATAGGCCCGCATTTCTTCCCCTTCCCGGAAATAAAGGATCTCTCCCTCGCTTCCGGAAGGCCTGGTGATTTGGACCTCCTCCAGGCCGTTGAAAAGGTGCTGGGCCATCCTCCGGTGATTGGGCGTAGGGAGGCGCACCTTTAGGAGGGGCAGGGTGGCTGTTTCCCGGGGAATTTCTACTTCCACCTCCAGCCCCAGGGACAAAAGATGCTCCTTGGCTTCTGCTATTTCTTCTGTACTCACCTGGCCACCGCCGGCTGCCACTGGATAACGGGATATCTCTTGGCTGAGGCGGTAGCCCAAAAATAGATTGAGGGTTAAAAAGGCCAGAATAAGAATGTTTTTAGCCCGGCTCCAATCCATGGCTTTCCCTCCCTTCCCCGGCACCGGGGATTTTGAGGGGTTTTCCGGTATAACCCTCAAAATAATAATTCTTCCCGGCAACTGTCACCACCCAGGCTGGTTTTAACCTATATTCCCCTTCCCCCGAAGGATACCCATAATAGGCCGGATAAAGGGCGGAAATAAATGTTTCCCCCTCCCCCTCCCCTTCCTGTAAAGGGGAAGAAGTAAAAATATCCGGCAGGAAGCCCCGGGGATCCACCAGGGGTTGGGCCCCCTCTAGGGGAAAATAGGTGATGATTTGGCGGCCATAGTCGGTGACGCCGCCGCTGTGGACAGAAAGCCCCAGGGCCGGGTCCGGAAGAAGGATGGGGATGCCCTTTTCATACTGCCGATAGCTTAAGTGGCAATATTCGCCCTCGGGGCGGTGTTCCCTTTCTATTTCCCCGATCCTAATTTCACTGGGCCAACCCCCATGCTGTTCCACAAAGTGGCGACCCCGCTCCCAAGCGGCTTCTAAGGGTAGTAGGGGCCCCTTGGCCCGTAGGCTGGGATACCCGTATTCCAAAACCCCGCTGGGATAAAGGCGCAGGGCCCGCTGCCCATCGGTATAAATGGCGGCCCCATCCCGCTCCTGGATGGTGCGGACCAGGGACAGGTAGGCAAAGAAGGTGCCGATGACAGAATCCGCCGGCAGTTTTTCCACCGCGGCCTTGAAGGTGGGCAGGGAAATCTCCCCGGTGGGCAGATAGACCCCGGGGGCCCAGGAGTATTCATCCCCCTCGGGCCGCCGGTAGAAAATCACATCGCCATCCTCCGGAACCATGGGGGTGTCTCCATCGGCTACAGCCGTATCGCCATCCCCCACTGGGGCCCCATCCCTGTCTCCCGGTAGGGGCAA
>JAAYTH010000025.1 GCA_012523785.1 Bacillota bacterium
CCCCTGGGCCGGGACCGTTGGGAAGCCTTGGTAAGACCCGGGCGGCGGGTACCGGTGGGGGAAGAGCTGATATATGGTAAGGGTGAATTACGGGGTAGGGTCATTGGCAAAACCGCATTCGGAGGTAGGATAATAGAATTCAATTATTCGGGTTCCTTTCGGGAACATCTGAAAAGTTTGGGCCAAATGCCTTTGCCCCCCTACATCCATAGGGAATTAGCAGACCCGGAGCGCTATCAAACCGTCTACAGCCGTTGGGAAGGTTCCGCGGCAGCCCCCACGGCCGGACTGCATTTTACCCGGGAATTTTTACAGGAAATAAAAACCCGGGGGATTGGGGTTCACTACCTTACCCTCCATGTAGGGTTAGATACCTTTCGCCCGCTAGAGGTGGAAAAGGTGGAAGATCACAAGATGCATACTGAGTATTATGAGATCCCGCTCCAGACGGCCAGGGCGGTCAACTGTACTAAAAAAGAAGGGGGTCGGGTAATTGCCGTGGGTACAACGGTGGCCCGCACTCTGGAAACCGCAGCCGACAATGGGTCACTATCGCCCCGGGAGGGCTGGTCCGATCTATTTATCTACCCCGGTTATAGGTTTAAAATGGTGGATGTACTCCTGACCAATTTCCATCTGCCCCAATCCACCCTTTTGATGTTGGTATGTGCCTTCGCCGGGAGGGATAAAATATTGTCCGCCTATGAAGAGGCCATTAAGGAAAAATACCGTTTTTTTAGTTTCGGTGATGCCATGCTTATAATATAAATGGTGTTGGCAGGAAGGTTAAATACGGCTCTAAAGTAAGGAGTGGTTTTCTTGCCCCTGTCTTTTGAAATAACTGCCCGCTGTCCCGAAACCGGGGCCCGGGCCGGAAAACTCCATACATCCCATGGGACCATCTCGACACCTATATTTATGCCCGTCGGCACCCAGGCTACGGTGAAGGCTATGACTTCGGAAGAATTAAAAACCCTGGGGGCGGAAATCATCCTTGGCAACACTTATCATCTTTACCTTCGCCCCGGAGCCGATCTAGTAGCTGAGGCCGGGGGCCTTCATTCTTTTATGAACTGGGACCGGGGAATATTGACTGACAGCGGTGGTTTTCAGGTTTTTAGCCTCGATTCCCTGCGGAAAATTAGTGAGGAAGGGGTTACCTTCCGTTCCCATATTGATGGTTCTAAACATTTTATTTCCCCGGAAAAGGCGACGGAGATCCAAATGAAGCTAGGGGCAGATATCATAATGGCCTTTGATGAATGTATTCCTTACCCCTGTGAATATGAGTATGCCCGGGAATCTACCCTCCGGACCACCCGCTGGGCCCAGCGGTGTCTTTTGACCCACCGTAATAAAAAGCAAGCCCTCTTCGGTATTGTACAGGGAGGCACCTATCGGGATCTGCGGGAACTTAGTGTCCAGGGCCTAGTTCCCCTGGATTTTCCGGGGTATGGCATCGGCGGTTTAAGTGTGGGGGAGCCCAAATCCCTTATGTACGAGGTTTTGGATTATACCCTTCCCCTCCTTCCCGAGGGCAAGCCCCGCTATCTCATGGGTGTTGGTACCCCGGACTGCCTTTTGGAGGGCGTTGCCCGGGGAATAGACATGTTTGACTGTGTTTTTCCCACCCGGGTTGCCCGCAATGGTACTATCCTCACCCGCCGGGGCCGGCTGGTGATACGAAATGCCCGCTATGCCCGGGATTTCCGGCCCCTGGATCCGGAATGCACTTGTTATACCTGCCGCAACTATAGCCGGGCCTATATCCATCATCTCATAAGGACTAGGGAAATTTTAGGCCTGCGCCTGACCACCATCCACAATTTGGCCCTTACCCTTGATTTAATGGGGGCCATCCGGGAACATATTGCTGCCGGAACCTTCGCCATGTTTAAGGCTGACTATTTGGGGAATAATCAAGAATATAATTGACGGGAAAAAAAGGATTCTTTTTGGCTTTGGGCAGGGATTGGGGGCCTGACCAGCGAAACTAAATAGGTGGAAAATGAAAGGAGGTGGACAGATGCCCGAACAATTAGCCGGTTTTCTCCCGGTTATAGTAATTCTTGCTGTCTTTTATTTCTTCATGATCCGGCCCCAACAAAAACAAAGAAAAGAACGGGCCGAAATGTTAGATAGCCTGAACAAGGGAGACAAGATTGTTACAATAGGTGGCATCTATGGTACCTTAATTGATGTGAAGGAGGATACCATAAAGCTGAGGGTGGCGGACAAGGTAGAGCTGACCATGTCCCGGGAGTCGGTAGGGTATAAGAAGGATTAGTAAGAAGCAGGTTGCGACCTGCTTTTTTCCTTTTTCTAGCTAAATTCGGGGGATGTTGTCGAGGGGTTGGCAGGATTCCTGACAATAAAAACGAGGGGGCGGTGGTAAAATTAGGTAAAGAACCGGGGGTGATGCTCTATGGATGTCAATACGACCCCAATCTGGTGGATGCTTAGGAAACTAAAATTACCTTCCCTTTCCCGCAAGGGATTTCTGGCCAGGTCAGTAATACGGCCCGCCCGGGATTTTATCCAACGCCTCATCTACAGATACTATTATATAAAGGCGAAAAATGATTATCGCCGCGCTGCCCATTATGCCAGGCGAATGGGGAATGAATGGAACCATAATGAAGCACTGCTGGTGGCAAAGGTGGAACACTACCTTA
>JAAYTH010000194.1 GCA_012523785.1 Bacillota bacterium
CTCAGGAGTGTAGTTCAACGGCCGCCGTACCGGCTTCCAGCACCCGCCGGCTCTCTAAAACAGCCTGCTCCATTTACTCCTCTCCGTCCTCGGTTTAAGTACTTGAATTATGATACAAATTATAGCATACTTGCCATTAAGCTGCAACTGAGCCCAGTGGAGGAAAACAGGCAGGAGAAGGGGCTCCAATGTCGAATAACTAAGGCATACTGAAACCCCAGAACATATGAGATAGCATGCAGCAAATTTTCCCCATCGGTAGGGCTAATAATTCCTTTTGCTAGGCTATGTGTTATAATATAGTAGCATTTTAATGTAGGAAGTGGAGGGAATCTTTTATGGCCAGAAGGTCCAAGAAACAAAAGAACCGCAAAAAAGGAGCTGGATTCCTAAAAATACTAAAAGTGCTCTTGGTGTTTATTATACTCGCTGTATTGATTGGGGTCGGGGCAACCGGTGTCTATGTCATGGGAGCGGTAAAGGGTATGCCCAAATTTGATCCGGATCGGCTGCGGGAAAGCAGTGCTACTTCCTTTATGTATGACGCCAATGAAGAATTATTTACTAAGCTCCACGGTGTTGAAAATCGCATCCCGGTCAAACTTACTGATATTCCCCAGGAACTTCAAGATGCCGTCATCGCCATTGAAGATGCCCGCTTTAAGGATCACCCCGGGGTTGATATCCGGGCCATTGCCCGGGCTGCTTGGCGTATTGCCTCCAAACAATCCTTTGAGGGGGGTAGTACCATTACCCAGCAATTGATGAAAAATGTATTTCTCAATCCGGATCGCAAAATGAAGCGCAAAGTGCAGGAGGCTGTCCTCTCCCTCCAGGTAGAAAGAAACTACACCAAGGACCAGATCCTGGAGATGTATCTGAATGAAATTCACTTCGGCCACGGGACAGATGGGGTACAGGCCGCCGCCAAATTATATTTTGGCAAAGATGTCTGGAATCTTACCCTATCAGAATCAAGCCTTCTGGCGGGAATAATAAGAAACCCCAGCCGCTATTCACCCTACAACAATATGGATGAAGCCTTGGCCCGCCGGGCCGTGGTCCTTGATCAAATGGCAAAATACGGCTATATTTCCCCGGAAACAGCGGCTAAAACCAAGGAAGAACCCATTGAGCTGGCCGGGAAAAGCACCCATAGCCATCCAGCCCCTTACTTTGTCGATTATGTTATCAACTCCCTGGTTAGGGAACTCCAGGACTACTACGGTTCTGAAAAAGATGTCTATGATGCCATCTATAAAGGGGGCTTAAAAATATTTACCACCATAGACCCCCAAATACAAAGGAAGGCGGAGGCAGCCCTGGCCGCTGGCTTACCCGAAGGGGAGCTAGATCCTAAGGGTATCCAGCAGCCCCAAACGGCCCTGGTCACCATGGAAACAAAAACAGGTTTTCTCAGGGCCCTGGTGGGGGGGCGGGATTTTGAGAATACCAAATACAACCGGGTGGTCCAGGCCAAAAGACAGCCGGGTTCTGCCTTTAAAACCTTTGTTTACACTGCGGCTCTGGACAATGGCTTTACCCCCGCCACCGTCTATGTGGATAAACCCGTTTCCATCCCGGTCCCCGGAAGCCAAATCTGGGAGCCGAGGAACCACAATAACCAATATATCGGTGTTGCCACCCTGCGCCAGGGTATCGCCCGTTCCCTCAACACCGTCGCCGCCCAATTGATTATGGATGTCGGTGTTGATAGGGTGGTCGATTATGCCGAGCGCATGGGCATTACCACCTTTGTCAAGAGCGGGGCCTATAATGACCGGCAACCAGCCATAGCCCTGGGGGGCCTGACCGATGGGGTTCATCCCCTGGATATGGCCGTTGCCTATGGGGTTTTAGCCAACCAAGGGGTAAAGGTGGATCCCATTGCCATCCTGCGGGTCGAAGATCGCAATGGCAATATACTCTTGGAAAATGCACCCACCCAAACCCAGGTTCTGACACCCCAGACCAGCTACCTGATGACAGATATGCTAAAGAGCGGTATCGTCGGAGCCGGTGCCACCGGCGGCCGGGCCAATATTGGCCGCCCGGCAGCGGGGAAAACAGGAACCACCTCCGACTACAACGATGCCTGGTTTGTGGGTTACACACCGGATCTGGTGACTAGCATTTGGATCGGTACCGATGAAGCCAGTGAAAATAGCTATATGCGGCGCAACCGCATCGGCAGTTCCCTGCCGGCCCAGATCTGGGGCAATTATATGAAGGAGGTCGTCAAGGATACACCGGCCACTGATTTCCCCCGGCCCAGCGGTATTATCGGTGTTAACATCTGTGCTAGATCGGGCCAATTACCCGGTGAAATGTGCCCAGAAGAAGATATAAGGGGAGAGTTGTTCCTTCCAGGGACTGAACCCCAGGAGGTCTGCACCGCCCATGAAGAAGTACTTATCTGTCCGGAATCAGGTGCTTTGGCCAGCGAATACTGTCCTAATCCAGAGCCCCACATATTTGTGCGGGGGCCCGATGGGGAATTGCAAGATGCCCCGACGGAGTATTGTGATCTACACGTAATGCCAGAACTAATTGAAATTGCCATCTGTCGGGATTCGGGTCTGCTGGCTAAAGAAGAATGCCC
>JAAYTH010000195.1 GCA_012523785.1 Bacillota bacterium
AGGCGGTGGGTTGTACCCTTAGGGTGACATCCTTCACAAAACGGGCGTAGGCAGTATGCCCCTCAACGGTGTGGACCTCATAAAGCTTATTATCAGAGGTGTGATACTGGTTGCCGACCCGGATTATCCGGGCCGTTCGCAGGAGACGCTTGCCCCCATCATCCAAGAGGGTAAAATACCCCTCTGTGAGCTCATCCAGGCCCAGGATTTCCAGGAACTGTTCCCCCCTATCTGTGGACTGGCCCCTGGCCGCTGGGGAAATTATCGGCCCGGGGCAAAAGACAAAAAGGGCTAATATAGTGATTAGGGTGAGAAAAACCTTATTCTTGTATTTCATTTTCAGACCCCTCCCCACTGTATCCATATTGCTTACCATTGGTTTCAGATTTTATCTTTTGCCAAGGGGGCACAACTTCTTCGGCTGTTTCCATTACTGCAGGGCCGGGAAAAGTAGTTTTGTTGGTTTTTGCTATTTCTTTTTCCTTTTTTTCTTTTGTGGAGCCACCCTGCAGCCATTCCCTACTCTCCCCTACTATTTCTGCCAATCCCACTGCAATGATACCGGAAAGGATAACCGCATCGAAGATCCCCGCCCCGCCGATAACTGTTGTACCCCGGGCACCTACTAAACTTGCTTCAATGCGGGAGATAATATCAGTAAGGACCACGCCCATAGTAGCGGCGATAAAGGCGGTGCGCCGGGAGCGTCCAGCCAAATAGGCAATTACCCCGGCCACTAGGGCAAAGAGAATCATGGGATCAAGAAACATGGTATGGGTGGGTTCCGGTGGCAGGATCTTCATGGTTCCATATATGGCAGCAACAGCGATAAGGGTGGCAATGATGGCCCGGCTTTTTTCCTGGCTGGAATCGGCCTTAATGATGAGATAGACGGATAACACAATGGGTACGACACCCCCACCGATATTAATTGCTAGAGTGCTGGTCAAGGGGATGTCGGGAAGATAGCTGCCAAAGAACATGGCGGCGATGAAAAGTAGGGCACTTCTATCCGTCAATCGCATACGGTCCAATACCCGCTGAACTACCCCAAAGTAGACTAAAACAGCTACTACAATTAGGGTGATCATTCCAATGGGCATGGTACCACTCCCTTCGAAAAATGTATTTGTTTTAGTTTTGCCCAAGATCCCTTGATTCTTGCATCGGCGGGGATGTATTTTTTCATCTTACTGTTTGGCGTTATATGCTGTAAACCCTCCCAGTTGTCATCCTACCTGTCCCAAGCGAAGGGGTGGAAGGGGTTTGCTTGCACCGGGATTTCTTGACAGGTAAAATTGCCCCATGCTATAGTTGGGGCAGAAGAAATGGAGTGATGGCCTTGAAAAATATAGAAGAATTAGAAGGAAGGCTTGTTGCCTGGCTGCGGGGAAAAATTGCCGGGGCCGGGGCCCAGGGAGCAATAGTGGGACTGAGCGGTGGCCTCGATTCAGCGGTGGTGGCGGTGCTTTGCCAAAAGGCCTTTCCCCGGGATACTGTGACAGTCATTATGCCCTGTCATAGTGGGGAGGAGGATGAGGCCCATGCCCGGCTGCTGGTGGAGGAGTTTGGCCTTTCTGATCGCTGGGTCAATTTAGATGCTGTGTATGATATTTTACTGGCCACTCTGGAAAAAGGGCTGGATGCCGGGGAGGTACTGCCAATAGCCAAGGCTAATTTAAAGCCCAGACTCCGTATGATTGTCCTTTATTTTTATGCAGCCCAATTGAACTATTTAGTTGTGGGCACGACCAATAAAAGTGAGTTGGCTGTGGGTTACACTACCAAGTATGGGGATGGGGGTGTTGACCTCTTGCCCCTGGGCAATTTGGTAAAGGGAGAAGTACGGGCCTTGGCAGCCCATTTGGCTATACCGGAGGAGATAATTGCCAAACCTCCCTCCGGGGGTTTGTGGCCCGGGCAAAGGGATGAGGTGGAAATGGGTGTTAGCTATGGGGAATTGGATACATATCTTACCGGTGGGGAAGTCGATATCGGCATAAAGGAGCATATCGAGGGGATGCAGCGGAGGAGCCAACACAAACGGCGGTTGCCGCCAATTCCTTCTTTCTGATAATTGCCCCGGGGGTGAGCTCCATAGGTCTAGCCTAGGGGGATAAAGGCTGAACCCTTTAAAAGGCCCCGGAGTTATGATAAAGTACGATATAGGAACTTTTACTGGAAGGGGGTATAAGGGATGGCTGGACACTCAAAATGGTCTAATATAAAACGTAGGAAAAGCCAGATGGATGCCCAGAAAGGGAGGATTTTTACCAAACTGGGGAAACAGCTTATGACTGCTGCCCGGGAAGGTGGGGGGGATCCGGAAATGAATTTTCGCCTCCGCCTGGTCATTGAAAAGGCAAAGGCGGCCAACATGCCCAATGATAATATTGAGCGGGCCATTGCTCGGGGCACCGGTGATCTGGAGGGTGTTGATTATGAGGAGATTGTGTATGAGGGCTATGGGCCGGGTGGGGTAGCAATCATGCTGGAAATTTTGACAGATAACCGCAATCGCACTGCTTCTGAAATTCGCTATTTATTCTCCCGTCATGGGGGCAATTTGGGTACATCGGGATGTGTGGCTTGGATGTTTACTAAAAAGGGTTTACTGGCGGTGCGGAAGGAAGGACAAGACTTGGATGAGGATGAGCTGCTGTTATTGGCCCTGGAGGCCGGGGCGGAGGATATAAAAGAGGAAGATGGCCAATATGAAGTTACAACTTTGCCGGAGAAATATGTTGCCGTCAAGGAAGCCTTTAGTGAATATGGTATACCCCTGGAGACATCTGAAATAACTATGATACCCAACTCAACAGTTGAAGTTAAGGACCAGGAAGCAGAAAAACTCTTAAAGCTTTTGGAAGCCCTAGAAGAACACGATGATGTTCAGGAAGTATATGCAAACTTTGATATGCCCGACGAGATTTTGGGCCGGATGGAATAAAGGGACCTGATCACCTCCCTCCTTTTACCATAAATGTATAATTAGAGCTGTTGTGGGGATACTGTAGGGGATAATAGATGGCAATGGCTATATGGCCAAAGGAGGAAGTGGAGCGTGGGTGCCTTTTGGGAACGACACCGTTTACCCCTACTGTTGGGTCTGTTTCTAATGGTGGTGGCGGCATATTTTATCTGGGGTGGCCGGGAAAGGGTGCTGCCCGAGGAGGCACAGCCGGAGCCAATCTCGGCGGTGGAAGAACCGGCTGTCTTTACGGTCCGGCCCGATTCCCATTTAATTTACCAGGTAACCTATAGCCAATGCGG
Organism: Bacillota bacterium; assembly: GCA_012523785.1. Classification (GTDB taxonomy): domain Bacteria; phylum Bacillota; class DTU030; order DTU030; family DTU030; genus JAAYTH01. The sequence continues at coordinate 3,274 of JAAYTH010000195.1, forward strand.
CCATGGAGAGGTTTTGCGGAGACGGACACCCAGTGATGAAATCGGGCTTACCCTGGAGGAACTGCAGGCAATTTACCTGGATTGGAATATCGAAGATGTGGGTTTGGATGTCATACTAACCAGTGAGGTCGAAGGCTTATGTGAGGATTGCCGTTCTAACATCTTTGTTGGGATCCACGAGGGCCGGGTAGCCGTATTCTTCGGCCAGCCCGGTGGGGAATCGTGGCTCAAGGAGGTTACGGAACTTCCCATTGCTAATCTTCCCCCCCGGGAACAGGCGGATCTGGAAAGGGGTATCCCCGTCGAGAATGAAAAGGAGCTTCTGCATATTTTGGAGGGCCTAATGAATTAGGCATGGGGGATGGGCCTGCCCATCCTTTTTTTGTGGGAGCTGCTAATACATACCTTTGGGATTTGGTTTTAAAAGGATGGTTTTTAGCCGGGTCCAGGGAGTTTTTTCCGCAGGGAGAGGGAAAGTTTCATAACCTGTCGAATAAGGTAATGTCTAAACTAAAGGTGTTAGGGCCAGGGAGGTGGTGTTTATGCTTGTATTGGGAATTGATCCCGGGATGGCAACTACTGGCTTTGGAGTATTGGAAGTCGAGGGCCAGGACTATAAGGCAATAGATTTTGGTTGTATTAGGACCTCTCCCCGGTTGGAGGTTACCCAGCGACTGGTGCAAGTGTATCAAGGCCTGCAAAACCTTATAGATACCTATAGCCCGGTGTCGGTGGCTGTAGAAGAACTATTTTTCAATAAGAATGTAAAGACGGCCATGGCGGTGGGACAAGCCCGGGGGGTTATCCTGGTGGCCGCAGCATTGAAGGGGATTGATGTGGTCGAGTATACCCCTCTGCAGGTTAAACAGGGGGTTGTGGGTTATGGCCGGGCCAGCAAAAGGCAAGTGCAGGAAATGGTGAAAATCCTTCTTGAATTGGAGGTAATTCCCAAACCTGACGATGCCGCCGATGCCCTGGCGGTTGCCATCTGCCATGCCCATGCCCTGCCCCTAATGGCCCATATGCAAAGGTTGGGGAGGTAAATATGGTTTATTATATGAAGGGAATACTAAGGATAAAGGAACCGGATTTTTTAGTTTTAGAGGTGGGGGGGATAGGTTTTAGGATTAATATTCCCAGCTCCCTGTACCCGGAATTGCCCCCGCCGGGGGAGAAATTGCAATTAGCCACCTATCTACATGTTCGGGATGATGAATTGACTCTGTATGGTTTTTCCCGGCCGGAGACCCGACGTATTTTTACTTTGGTTTTGAGTGTGGCGGGGATAGGCCCCCGGGTGGCCCTTAATATTTTGGGGACCATGTCCCCCCTGGAGTTTTCCCAGGCGATTTTAACTGAAAACCATGTGCAATTAAAAAAGGTACCAGGTATTGGCCTTAAAACCTCCCAGCGTCTGGTCTTGGAATTAAAGGAGAAGTTGCGGCGGTTGGCACCGGAATTGTCCGGAGCGGGGGCGGTGCCCCTGGAAGATAGCCAGGACAGGCAGGAAGCCATGGATGCTTTGATAGCCTTGGGATATACTGGAGTGGAGGCCCGTCGGGCGGTGGAAACGGTAGTAGAAGCTGGGGATGACTTACAATTTATGATTAAAAAGGCACTACAATATTTGGGGGAGAAATAGATGGGGGAACGGATTATTTCTGCCGTTGAACAGGCAGGGGATTGGGAACTGGAAAGCAGTCTACGCCCTATTTCCCTGGCGGAATTTATTGGGCAGGAACGGGTTAAAGAGTGTATGAATATCTTTATTAAGGCGGCTCGGGGTCGCGGCGAAGCCTTGGATCATGTTCTCCTTTACGGTCCCCCGGGCTTGGGTAAAACCACCCTGGCCCGAATTATTGCCCGGGAATTGAGGGTTAATTTCCGCATTACCTCCGGCCCGGCCATTGAACGCCCCGGTGATCTGGCGGCCATCCTCACGGGTTTAGGAGAAAAGGATGTTCTATTCATTGATGAAATCCACCGCCTTCCCCGCAGTGTAGAGGAAATATTATATCCGGCCCTGGAGGATTTTTCCTTGGATATAATCTTGGGCAAGGGGCCTACGGCCCGTTCCTTACGCCTGGACTTATCCCCCTTTACCCTTATTGGAGCAACGACCCGGGCTGGCCTTTTAACATCTCCCCTTCGGGATCGCTTTGGTGTCCTTTCCCATCTGGAATTTTATCAACAGGGGGAACTGGAACAAATTGTAACCCGGGCGGCCAGGATCCTGAATATTCCCATTGATAAAGAAGGGGCCAGTGAAATTGCCCGCCGCTCCCGGGGTACCCCCCGGGTGGCGAATCGACTGCTAAAACGGGTGCGGGATTATGCCGAGATCAGGGCCCAGGGGTATATTGATTTGGGGGTTGCCAAAGCGGCCCTAGCTTTATTGGAAATTGATAAATTGGGCCTTGATCGGGGGGACCGGAGGCTTCTACGGACAATCATTGAAAAATTCGATGGGGGCCCGGTGGGCTTGGATACTTTGGCCGCTGCCGTCAGCGAGGAAACTGATACCATAGAGGAAGTCTATGAGCCCTATTTATTACAATTGGGCCTTTTGCAGCGGACACCCCGGGGCCGGGTTGTCACCCGGCATGGCTGCGAACTTTTAGGTATTGAACCGGGGGGGCAGCTATCATTATAATGGGTATTGGGCCGGATGGATATTATGCCTATAGCGCGGAGACTTTCTTTGGAGGTGATGAATATGCCCGACCTGGAGGCCTTGGGTAAAATTATGCTGCTTTTGGGGGGAATCTTCCTGGCCATCGGCCTTTTTCTAACCCTGGGTGGGCGCTTTCTATCCTTGGGAAAACTTCCTGGGGACATTTACTTCAAAAAGGGAAATTTCACCTTCTACTTTCCCCTGATGACGGGCTTGTTGTTAAGTTTTATCCTCACCCTTTTGTTCAATATTCTTGGGCGTAGATAGCATAGGGGGAATTATGTGGAAGGGATACCCATTGTTTTGTAGAATATTGTTCAGTGCTAAGGATAGAAAAGGCGGGTGTGGGAAAGATGCTAAAAAAACGGTTTGATCTTGTGGTTTTGCTGCTACTTTTGGTTTTGATGCTGCCGGCCAAGGCCCGGGCCCGGGAGGCTGATAATCCTATTCGGGTAGGATTGATCATAGGTCAGCAGCAGGTGAAGATAAGGGCCCCGGAGGGTCTATTGGTGGAGGATCTTTCCACGGGGGAATGTGTCGGAGGGGGTCGGGTCCTGGACACCCTTTTGCTTTCCAGCCGGGGTTTGCAAATCCAGCTGGGGGAAATGGGTGTATTTTCAGGTCCCCTGCGGTTGACGGCCAAAGGCGGGGAAGTAATAAATGTAAATAATAATCCCTACTGGGGGGAAATAGAGGTATTTCTGCGAGATGGGCGCCTGACGGTGGTTAATATTCTTCCGGTGGAAGAATACCTATGTGGAGTGGTGGCCCGGGAAATGCCTGACAGTTTTCCCCTGGAAGCCCTCAAGGCCCAGGCGGTGGCGGCCCGTACCTATACATATGCCAATTGGCACAAGCATTTGGGAGAGGGCTTTAATCTGTGTGCCACCGTCGATTGCCAGGTGTATGGGGGGGCGGCGGTGACGGCCAAGGTCATCCAAGCCGTTGCCAGCACCCGGGGTGAGGTGCTCCGCTACAATGGCCACCTGATCAATGCCTATTATCATGCCAGTTCCGGGGGCTATACGGAAAATAGTGAAAATGTGTGGAGTGAATCTGTCCCCTACCTACGGGGAGTGCCTGATTATGACCATGATTCACCCTATGCCGACTGGAGTGTGAGCTATTCCCCCGTGGAATTGGATGCTATTTTGCAACAGGGCGGCTTGACGGTGGGGAGAATAGAAAAGATTGAACCCCTAAGCCGGGGTGTTTCAGGACGGGTTTGCCAGGTTCGTGTCTCTGGGAGCCGGGGCAGCCAGATCCTCACCGGGAATGAGCTGCGCAACATCCTGGGTTACAATGAACTGCCAAGTACCCTTTTTGAGGTGGAAATGCAAAAATCAGGGGAAAATATGATATTCCACCCCCTTTGGCCCGGCCAGGTGGTGGCTGTGCTGGGGGGAGAGGGCCAAAAACACCGTGTTTCTCTAGACACAGCGGTCCTGCTGGGGGGCGATGTTTCCTTGGCAGTGGGTTTTGGCTTTTCCGAACGGGAACAGGTGGTTTTTAGCGGCAGCGGCTGGGGGCATGGACTGGGGCTTTCCCAATGGGGAGCCAAGGCCATGGCGGAAATGGCCCCGGACAATGATGATGAATTTTACCGGTCCATCCTCCAGCACTATTACCAGGGGGCTGTGGTGGAGCCCCTCTAGTAAAAGGGATGGTGGGGCGGGCTAGGGTGGGCCACTAGGTTGCCGATGGGGAGGCCGGAAATTTGCTAGTTAAAGAATTTAATTATGAGCTGCCGCGGGCACTCATTGCCCAAGAACCCCTTCCCCGCCGGGATCAATCCCGGCTGCTGGTGTTAGCTAGGAAAGGGGGCCCTTTGGAACATCGATGTTTTCGGGATCTGGGAGCATATTTACGGCCGGGGGATGTTATGATCCTGAACGATTCCCGGGTTTTGCCGGCCAGAATATTTGCCCGGCGGGCCAAAACCGGCGGGAAG
>JAAYTH010000196.1 GCA_012523785.1 Bacillota bacterium
CCGTTACACAATAATCAGCCAGTTTTAGAGCGGTTTTGGTGGCAATAAGGCTGTTGCAACCATGGGCAATATTGGCAAAGGGCCCCCCATGGATAAAGGCCGGGGTGCCTTCCAGGGTTTGCACCAGGTTGGGATTTATAGCTTCTTTTAAGAGGGCTGCCATGGCCCCCTGGGCCTTCAGATCCCCGGCGGTTACTGGCTGTCCAGTAAAGCTATAGCCAATGATAATCTTGGCCAGCCGTTCCTTTAAATCAACCAGATCCTTTGCCAGGCAGAAGGCGGCCATTACCTCCGAAGCCACGGTAATGTCATAGCCATCCTCCCGGGGCACCCCATTGACCCGGCCCCCCAAGCCATCCACGATAAAACGCAGTTGGCGGTCATTCATATCCACACAGCGGCGCCAGGTCACCCGGCCCGGATCAATCCCCAAGGCATTGCCCTGATAAATATGATTATCTATCATGGCGGCCAGCAGGTTATTGGCAGCACCGACGGCATGAAAATCACCGGTGAAGTGTAAATTTATATCCTCCATGGGGACAACTTGGGCATAGCCTCCCCCGGCGGCCCCGCCCTTGATACCAAAGACCGGCCCCAGGGAAGGCTCCCGTAGGGTGATGATGGCCCTTTTGCCCAGCCTGTTGAGGGCATCACCCAGGCCCACGGAGGTGGTGGTCTTACCCTCTCCGGCCGGGGTGGGGGTAATGGCCGTCACCAAAATTAGTTTCCCGTCCTCTTTATCCTTTAACCCCTGGTGTATATTAATATCTACCTTGGCCTTATAAGGGCCATAATAAAAAATATCTTCTTCCTGAAGACCAATGGATGCAGCAATTTCCCCAATGGCTTTCAATTTTGCCCCTTGGGCTATTTCAATATCGCTTTTCATAAGCTCCTCCTAAAAGTACATTAATTATGATCAGTCAGCGGCAACTACTATTTTTCCCCCCTTGACCACCGTCTTTACCAAGTTTACCCCAAAATGATAGGCAATAAAGTCCAGGTCCGGGGCCTCCCAGATAACTATATCGGCCTGTTTTCCCACTTCAAGGCTGCCAATACTTTCGGACCTGTTGATGGCCGCGGCAGCATTCAAAGTTACTGCTGTTAAAACCTCTTCTGGGGTCATCTTATACTTTATACAGGCCAGGTTGATGATGAGTTGCAGGGAGTTTGTGGGACAAGAGCCGGGATTATAGTCGGTGGCCAGGGCAAGGGGAATTCCCTTCTCTATCATGGTGCGGGCCCGGGCAAAGGATGTGTCTAGGTAAAGGGAGGTCCCCGGCAGAAGGATGGCGATGACACCAGCTGCGGCCATATCCGCAATGCCCTCATCGGTGGCATGGATTAAATGTTCGGCGGAAATAGCCCCCACTTGGGCCGCTAGAGAGGCTCCGCCCAAAGGGGTAATTTCATCGGCATGGACCTTAGGCACCAAGCCATACCGTTTTCCCGTCTCCAAGATATCCCGGGATTGCTGGACATCAAAAACCCGGTCTTCGCAAAAGACATCATTAAATTCAGCCAACTGTTCCTCTGCCACCCGGGGGATCATTTCTTCCTTAATTAGGGTAATAAAATCAGCAGGTCTATCTTTATATTCTTCCGGTATGGCATGGGCCCCCATAAAGGTGGGCACCAGATCCAGCAAGTGGGTGCGGTCCAATTCGGCTACAGC
>JAAYTH010000197.1 GCA_012523785.1 Bacillota bacterium
ATTATTCTATGCAAAGGAATAGCACTATCGTGACGGGGCATATCCCTAAATATTAGGGGATACACTAGAATCAACAGTTAATAACAATTTACCAACCGTGAAAAAAAGGGAAGGTATAAAATTCATATAAAAACCGCCCCGGGGATAGGGCGGATGGGGCGGTTTATTATTTCGGTCGTATCACTTTCCATATTGTTGTAAGCTCAAGCGGATTTGCCTTCTCTCCTTCATGCTCAAAGACCACAGATTAGAAACCAATTCATCCATTTCTTCTTCTATACCTGTAGTTTTCTCGCCCCGGGAAGCAATAACGGCGGCTTTTCGTCCTAGGGCAGCCAAGCTCCTATGGAGGGAATCGTGGGGGTTGTATTGGGGTATGGCGATTTTTTTTAGTATATGGGGGGAGGCAAAACTGCCGGTGGCCAGCACCGATGTTGACCTAATTACAAATTGGGCCGGGGTTGAGTTCAACAGGGTACAAAAGTAATGGGCCTCCTCCTCCTGCTCAAAGGGTACAAACACTGTACTGTCATTGGGAATAACCAGTTCCTGGATAGGTAACGGTACCTTCTTTCTACTGACCACAGCAGCGGTGAGTTTACTCCCGATCCTTTGCCAAACCACCTTATAGGGCGCAAAGGTATAATCACCAATACCAAAAATTGAATAAAAAGGACCCGTGGCCATTAAATTGCGGACTAGCCGTGTCCGGCGCTGATGTAAAATCGGAGCAAATTTATTGAGGTACTTGGCCACATTGGGGTATTTATGCCCAAGTTCCGCCTCCGGAATGGCTTGTAGCCTTTCCCCTTCCCGATGGGTTAAAAGGATATAGGATTGGGGGTCAGCCTGCCAGGGCTCTATATCCCTTCCCCGCAACAAGGGATAGATCAGGTCCCCTTCTAGGTGTGCCGTTACTTCCGGCACCGGTCTCTTTACTCCAGCGATTAAATTTCTAAAAGCTAGTATTTTATCATCCCTGGCTGCTTCCTCCAGCGGGTATAGGTAAAAAACACCATTAGCACCCCCGGTATTTACACCTTCCCGGGCCCGATAAAAAGAAGGGCTAATAAGCTTTTGTAGGGCCTTTAGCGCTTCCGGACAGGCTGTCAACCAAGGGGAAGTGATATCATTGGAATCAACGGGTTGTCCAAGCAAGGAGAGACGCCGGGTCGCCTTCTTCGCCTCCACTAAACTGCCATCCGCTCGGGGAGGGCCTTGACCGGGCTGGAGCTGCCAGTAGATATAGGGTACAGGGTAATCAGTAGCCTCTCCTTTACGCAGCACCATCAGGGCCGTGCGGTTCTTAGCACCGGGAAAGGGTTTGATATCACTCAAGTCCTCCACTTGCATAACCCGCACCGGGGTTCCCGATGGTAAAACAAAGCTGCGAAAACCCCGCCCGGCCCCGGTGGTCTTAAAGATGGACTGGGTAATAACAAAGGCCAACATTCCATTATTGGCCAGATACTGGTTTAGTACCACATAGGTAAGCAGGACTGCCAAATCGTCCTTACTTTTACCCATAAGGGCCTCATAACCCTTATGCTGGTAAAGCCCATATTCTGCCCAAAGGGGGTGGGTTTCTCGCCGATAAGATACGGGTAGGGTCTCCCAATTTATCCAGGGTGGATTACCAATGATATAGTCAAAGGACCTTCCCTTCAACTGGGGTGGGGGGGCTATAATTGTATCACCCAAATAAACCGGGGGCACAAATACCCCCACATTAGGCAAAACAAGATCGGCAACAGCCATAAGGTAGTTAACCCGGGCCGACAAGACGGCCAAGGGGTTGCGATCTACACCAACCACAAGCCGGGACGCAGCCTCAAGGATTTCCTCATTTTTAATCCCCCTGGCCGTGGCCTTATCCCTTAGTGATTTCAGGGCCTTCAATAAAAAGGCTCCAGAACCACAGGCGGGGTCCAATAACCCCCCTTCATTATCCGCAGCAGTAAAAGAACAAATATCGGGATCTAACAAGGAGTATAGGTACTCCACCAGCCACCCGGGGGTATAGTATTCCCCCAAACCATGCCTCAGGGCCGGAGGTATAAGGGAATGGTACAAATGCTGCATAATATCCCCCGGGGGCAATCTGGCCGGACTAAAATCATAACCCTCTAGGATGTTCACCAACAAACCTAAAGCCTCAGCTAAATCCGGGGTCCAGGCCTGTAAATACCAGGGGGAGGCTGCACCTTTTAGATCATCCGCCAGATTAAAAATACGATTATTTTCCACAGCCCTGGCCCAGTCCCACATTCCTTCGACTCCTATATCCCCGATATTCGGGTAGTTAAAGCCCATTAGGGGTATAGCCAACATTTTGACCAAAATGGTAAAATAGGTGTGCAGGGAAATAAGTAGAAACTCCTGTTCCAGGTCCCTATACTTTAATTCCAACACAGCAGCCAATTCACTCCAGGCCCGTTTTTCCCGAGCCTGGACCCTGGCACCTAATTTTTCCACCCGACCGGTATCCGCAAGCCAGGCATTTAGCAGCAGTTCCCGTACTTGAGGCGATGCTCCAGACAGGGCATCATATAATGCCGTAACCATTCCCCTTCCACAGGGGGTATTTAGGCCAAAATCCCTGATCAAGTTTTCCGGAGTCAAGGAAAATAACATATATATATCACACCGCTCCCTTTATACTATAATTGTTTCCCAGTTAAAAGTAATCACCTGCTACCCTAGGCCCGTGGCAAACTAAACCCGGGCCTGCAAATCACTTTGATTTTCCAATGGGATCCCAACTATCTTTCCGCAGCAAAAAAAGATTGTAACCAACTGGCCACACCTGTAAAGCATATATTGTCGTCTTTCCAGATATACCCCAAACTATCTTGATTGTCACCTTGAGGACAATGGCCAAAGGAGCTTTATATTCCCCAACTAGCAAACTCCTTCACTTTGCTCAGGATGACATTATGGGTTGCCACCGAGTAATTATAATGGATTTTTAAACTAGCCCCCTAGGGATACAATGTCCAGATATATGGCCCCTTGTTAAATGCGACCACCTCGCTATAACAACTCCCGTTCACCTGCTAAAACCTGCAGTTTTTTTATGGGTGGGAGGGTTTTTATCCTGGCCTCCGCCGACAGGGCCTCACCCCGGGAAGAAAATTGCAAATAACCGACCAACGACAAGGGGTGACGCCCCCGGGTATATTTGGCCGCTTTGCCCCTTTGGTGCTGTCTCAACCGCCGCTTTATATCGGTTGTGTAACCTGTGTAAAGGGAATCATCCCCACAACGAAGGATATAGACAAAATGAGACACACCTTATCCCACCTGTTAACATAGTAGTGAAACCGTAAAATAAACTTCTGGAGATTATTTTGCAAAAACCCGGCTTCTCACCGGGCTTAAAAATAATACTGCAGATGTCATCCCAAGCCATGTCTTCCTACCTATCCAGAGCGAAGCAAAGGGAGTAAAGCCAAGGATATTCGCCACTGGGCATGTAGATCCATCAGACGGGGCTCCCGGGATGGTGGGGTAAAAAGTTTGCGGTATCCGGGGCCAATACCCCTAAGTAACTAGGTATTACCTACCCATCAGGAAACCGTATTTTAAGATTTTAACTAGGAGCAAGGTTATAAGGGCATCAATACCGTGGTGCAGCAAGGTACCAAGGCCCACAACATAAAGCCCCTGATAAAGGTTAAAGCCAAAGGGGAGAACTATCAAGGCTTCACCCAGGGCATGAATAGGGGCTGTAATTAAAAGGGTAGATTGAAAAGAGCGCCCCTTCTTAATCATAATGGCCCCCAAAACCCCAAATAGCATATGTACCGCCGCCCGGGCCGCAATTACGGGCCCCATGATAAATAAAAAGCCCAAGGCCGAGCCGGCCCCAACTAATAGAGCTACCAAGGGATTAATCAGCATAGAAATCATAACCGGCACATGGGAAGCCAATGTGGCAGAAAATGGTGGTATCAAAACCCGCAGGTAGGCACCAAAAGTTATTGGTATTAGAAGGGATAAGGCGGTGAGCAATGCTCCATATACGAGATCTTTAGTCTGCAATATTTTCTAACCTTCCTTCTCTTTCTTTGACTCTAATTATATGTTTTAAAGGGAATCATAGTCAAATCGTACAAGTTCTTCTTTCCGGGTTAAATTAATCACCCTGCACTTCGGGAAGGCGGCCGGGGTCATAAATATAGTGGCTAATTGGCCTTTTCCCCTATATAGTTTAGTTTAACCTCGGCCACACCATATGGTCTTAAGCCGATAGCATCCGCAGCCCCCCGGGAAAGATCAATTATCCGGCCGCGAACATGGGGGCCCCGGTCATTAATCCGCACAGTTGCTTCTTTACCCGTGGGAGGGAACTCCACATTTACATATGTTCCAAAGGGTAAATCCCGATGTGCAGCTGTCAATTCCTCCTGCTTAAAAATTTCCCCACTGGCAGTACGTCTACCTTGAAACTTTGTCCCATACCAGGATGCCATGCCCTTTTCCGCAAAAACCACGGATACCTTGTCCTTTATAGCCGAGAAAATCTTTTCATCCACACCGGGCACTTTGAGCAAATCTTTAATTTCCCAAAAAGGCCCAGATGATTCCCGATATTGAATTATATTTTCCGCAATAGCCTGCTTTATTCCTAATGCTGTCTGCAATAAGTCCCGGTCAGCTGTGTTTATACTTATTTTTTCAGTTATAAACTGCCCCGCCAGGGTTTCCGGCGTGATAGCAATGGTGCCAGACTCTGTAACTAAACCCACCTCAGTATTAAGGAACTGTTCAATAAAACTAATGGGCAAATATGTACATCCCCCCATAAGCTCTGCCGGAATATCAACCTCCACCGGTTCCCCGTTTACCAAGGGTTCCGAACAACCAATGGGTATGACCATCTCAAATTCTGCATCAGACCCAACCACCGTTTGAGTTTCTTCTTCCCAAAAAACTTCCATTCCCATTGCCTCCAGCAATGGACGCCCTGGAAGCATAACTTGATCATCCTTGACTAGCGGAGATTCCTTTAGTAAAAGCACCTGGTCATCAACAATTATAGACATTCCCCCCGATTGAGCGAAAATAGGTTGTGATAAAAGTAGAATTAGAAGCAGTAATGGTAGCAAAAATCTTACCAATGCCCTTCTCCTCCTTATTTTTACCGAAACACCATTACAATAATGGGTAATCTGGACATGAATATCATATTTCTACACGAATGATATAATTCCTGCCCAAGGGGGTTAGTTTTGTGGGAGCAAGACCCCGCTCCCGTCCAATTTCCGGACTTTTCCGGGTACTCGTCACTCTTGGGGGTTGGAGGTTGGGAGTTGGAAAGGGACAGGGGAAGACGGAACAGTGGGGGCACCCTTCCCTAGGGCTTATTGAGAAAGTGTCGCAGCAATTTGGAACGGAACACACAAGGAGAACATAAGAGCACACAGGGACGATCCTTTTGTGTCAAAAGACAGACACAAATGAACCGTCCCCGCGTGTTGTCTGTTTTATG
>JAAYTH010000198.1 GCA_012523785.1 Bacillota bacterium
ATTGAGCAAAAGCGCATAAAACAGACAACACGCGGGGACGGTTCATTTGTGTCTGTCTTTTGACACAAAAGGATCGTCCCTGTGTGCTCTTATGTTCTCCTTGTGTGTTCCATTCCAAATTACTGCGACACTTTCCCAATAAGCCCCCGGGAAGGGTGCCCCCACTGTTCCGTCTTCCCCTGTCCCTTTCCAACTCCCAATCTCCAACCCCCGGTGGCCTGCCACCCAGCTAGTCGGTGAAATCCTTCAAACCCGCTTCCGCAATGAGATCCTCTATATCCTCCTTGGTTCGGGCCAGCATAAAGCGGGCTTTTTCCATTAACTCTACTCCCTCCTGGGCCGTTCGGGTGGCTACTGATTGAACCTTCCGCCGGAAGGAGGGTACGAATATCCCCAAAAGTGCTGCCATCCCTACTCCGTATATGATACTTTTTTCTCGATCTTTGAGGGAATTGCCAAGGAAATCCAAGATGGTGTCATCATTATCGTGGCTATAATTTCTTTTGGCTGGAATTACGTTATCCATCGTATTTGGTTGGTGGTATCTGGGCTCAAATTGGTCCTGCTGATACGGCAAATACCAATAGCAGCTCTGCCCAATTTCGTCGAAAATTTCCCTTTTTAGCCGATCTATCTCCCTACGATATATCTCAGCGGAAACAAAATTGTATCTTCCCCGGGCTTGTAGTTCGGCCATGATTTCCTCTTTAATTCTTTCTTTGAGTCTTTCTGCTAGGTCCACGGTGTTGCTTATTTTTGGCTTGGAAGTCAAGAAACTCATCTCCTTCAAGTGGTGCTTATATTTACGGCAAAGGTTCACCCTTAAGTGATGAATCTATTCCCTCCACTAATGGTCTGCCTCCGGGGTTATATTTATTCACTGGCCCTGGGTATAATTGTTTTATTATTAGTCATAATAAATGTGACATCTGGGGTAGAAAAATTTAGGAGGGTATTTTCCGATGAAAAACCGTTCAACAAGACAGGCCCTTGCGGAGGATATTAAAAGGGAGGTACTAATGGATTTAAATCGCGTCCGGGCAGAAGGAAGCAAAGAACAGGAACTGGTCGATAGCATTAAACAGGAGATTATGATGGAACTGGGGCAGACCCATTATAATCCCCATTATTCAAACAGGGAGTTTATGGAGGCAGTTAAAAGTGAAGTTTTGAATGAGATTAGGTATGAAATGCAGCCCAATATGGGGATGATCGGAAAACAAAATTATGCAAACTACCCAAGCAGGGACACCATCGAATCTATAAAAAGGGAAATTATTGCTCAGATAGAGACTGAACAAGAGGCCCAGGAAGAATCCACTACACAAAGGTACTATCAGAGAAGAACAGATCCGGCCCTTATTCAGGCTATAAAAAATAGTGTTTTGGCTGAAATGAGTATACATCCGGTACAATAAACTATAGAAGGAGGAACCCCATTGTACTCAAATGCAAAAACCTTGGCACAAGATGTCAAACGCGAGGTAGTTAATGAGTTGCGGGAAGGGAATTATGCCCATTATCCCCAATTTAATAGATATTCGGGAAATGATTATGGCCCCCGAGGGTACTGGGGGGATTACCCTCCGTATGTGATTAATCCTACTTATCAAACTGTGAAAGATAACGTTAAAGATGAGGTTTTGGCCCAGATCCAGATGGAGCAGGCGGAACATATGGCTCGGAGGTATGGTTTTGACCGCGCCCTATCGGATCGTAGGATTCAGCAAATGGTTGACAGCCATTATCGCAGTATCGGGGATATGAAGGCGGACATACTGAAGGATCTATTGGCTGTCCAAGGAGTGGAGGCTGTAAGAACAAAGGATCCCTATATTAGGCAAATTACTAACGATATAATCCGGGAAGCCAAATACCAGGGGATACCTCTGCAGCAGGTGACCCAGCATCTGGGCCAACAATCCAGGCCAGGCAGTGGTATATTCCCCCAAATAATGGAGGTTATAAATAAAGGGCAGCGCCGGGGTTTACTCTGTGGGATTGGAATGGCCCTTTTAGGGCATCACCTTTTTTCCCGGGGTAAACTTCGTTCGGTAGCGGTTCGTTCCCTGGAAGAGGGTATGTCTGTGGTTGATCGGGCCAAGTCTTTTGTCGGGGGGCAATGGGCACCTCCATCGCAACCACCCCAAACGGACTTTTCTCCCCCCAGTCCCGAGCCGTCTCCTCCCACGGGGGATCAACCTCCGGGCGGGGATAATATAATACAATAAATATAGAGATTCATAAGGGGCGGCCCCATGGCGCCCCTTAATTAATCGCATTTCTAATTGTCATAGACCAATTAAAGGAACTATCTTGTGTTATTTCCATGGGTTATCGGTTGGCAGAAACTACAATCTTAGGACCTGGATAGGAGTCTGCTACCCTGGGGAAAATGGAAAAGTACTGCCCAAATCCCGGAGGTGCTGTATGAGCGTCCATAAGAACACACCATTTGTCCACTACAAGGAAAATTTTCATCTACTACCGGGGCGCCTAAGAGTTAGCATACCCGGGTTGATGAATAACCAGGATATAGCTAATATGATAGCCCACCGTCTAGCCCAGTTTACCGGCATAAGATTAAGTTATGCCAATCCTATAACCGGGCAGGTTTTAGTCTATTTTGATCCTCCCAGGACTGACTTGGGATATCTATTATCATGGTTCTCCCATGCCGGCCACAAAGGTGTGGGTATGAGTAGTCCCATTTTCCCCCCGGCGGAAAGGAAAGTTAGTACAAAGCACCACATGAATAATGAGGATTCCCGGAAAATTGGCCCACCCATCCATGATAATTGTATACCCTGGCATACCCAAGATGCCTATCGAGCCCTTGTGCTCCTTGACAGTTCTGCCGAAACCGGTTTGTCCCAGCGTAAGGCCCGGGATAGACTAGCTGTCTTTGGCCCTAATGAGCTCTTGGAAAGACCGCCCCTCTCCTTTTGGCAGATTGCCCTGGGCACTTTGCGGGGTTTTATGACTAAACTCCTTTTAGTCGCCGGGGGTGTGTCTCTTTTGGTGGGGGAGAGTACTGATGCGTTTGTTATCGTGGCTATTGTCTTCCTCCAGGCAATAGTGGAGGGAGTTCAAGGTTGCCGTGCCCAAAGGTCCCTATCCTCTCTGAAGGAGTTGACCATCCCCCAAGTAACCGTGCTCAGTGAGGGTAGGCTTTTTAGGGTATCGGGGAAGGAGCTGGTCCCGGGGGATATTTTACATTTAGATTCGGGGGATGTGGTACCGGCCGATGCCCTGATTATTGAAGCGACCAATCTTACCACCAATGAAGCCTGCTTGACGGGTGAATCTATTCCCGTGGTGAAGGACGGCCTGAGGAGAGGCGATAGCCACATTCTGGTTGCAGATCAGACCAACATGCTTTTTTCCGGAACTAGTATTACCGGGGGCCGGGTGTCGGCGGTGGTGGTGGCTACGGGGATGCAAACACAAATGGGTCAGATAGCCTGTCTTTTAAATGATGTTTATAGTGGGCAGACAAATCTCCAAAGGCAATTGGAGGATTTGGGTAAAAAAGTCACCTTTTTGGTGGTTGTCTCGGTGGGGACGATTGCGCTAATAAGCCTCCTCAGGGGCCATTCTATTTGGCAGGTCCTCCGCAATGGTATCAGTTTGGCAGTGGGCGCTGTTCCAGAGGGATTACCGGCGGTCCTGACGGTTGCTTTAACTGCTGGTATGCATAGAATGGTGAAAAGAAATGCCGTGGTCCGGGATATATCCGCAGTGGAATCCTTAGGATCGACTACTGTTATTTGCACCGATAAAACGGGGACCCTAACCAAAAACGAAATGACGGCCAAGGAACTTTACATTGCCCCCAATTTCTATGAACTCACTGGGGACGGCTATAGGCCGAGGGGGGAGATTCTCCCCCGGGGGGATGCTGTCTTGGAGGAAACCCTTCCTTTGGTAATTAAAACTCTAGAAGCAGGGGTCCTCTGTAACAATGCAGAACTCAAATTGACTTCCGGAGGGAAATGGGAAGTAGTGGGGGATCCTACAGAGGGGGCTCTCCTCACAGCGGCGGGAAAGGTGGGATTATGCTGGCAGAGTTTGAGGGGGGCATATTGCCGCCGGCGGGAAATAGCCTTTGCTGCCAGCCATCGCCGTATGACTGTAGTCTGTCAGGAGCCGGATGGGGGGTATGGTGTCTACGTAAAGGGTGCGCCGGATACAGTAATAGATTATTGCACAACCGTGATTGGAAATTCCCGGCCCAGGGCCTTGGATTTAAAAATTCGCCGCCGGATTTTGGCTGCCAATGATTCCATGAGCAAAAAAGGCCTTCGTGTCCTTTCTATTGCTTATAAAAAGTTACCCGATGGCTCGGATTTAATGGCGGAGGACATAGAATCGGACCTTACTTTTTGCGGTTTGATTGGGATGGCCGATCCACTGCGCCCGGGGGTAGAGGAGGCCATTGTGAAATGCCATAGGGCCGGCATCAAGGTGGTTATGATCACGGGAGATCATCAAAGGACGGCGGAGGCCATAGCGGGAAAATTAGGTATTTTAAACCGGGGGATAAGTATCAATGGCCGGGAATTACAGCAGCTGTCTGATGGGGAATTGGCTGATCAAGTGGGGAATATTACTGTCTTTTCCCGCACTTCTCCGGAACAAAAGTTGAGGATAGTGCGGGCCCTGAAAGGCCGGGGTCAAATTGTTGCCATGACGGGGGACGGTATTAATGATGCTCCGGCCATTAAGGAGGCGGATATTGGGATTGCCATGGGCCTTTCCGGGACTGATGTCACCAGGGGGGCAGCCAATATCACCTTGAGTGACGACAATTTTGTTACCATCGTGAATGGTATTGAGGAGGGTCGAACCGTTGGAGTAAATTTATCAAAGTCGGTGGGCTACATCCTCTCCGGCAGCCTAGGCCAGCTTATGGCGGTGTTTTGCTCCACGGTACTGGGGTTACCTGCTCCCATGTTGCCCTCCCAAATACTGTGGGTTAATTTAGTTACTGAGAGTCTGCCCGCCATGGCCTTTACAGCCGATCCCCCGGAGGTAGATCATATGAATCGACCGCCTTTGAAAATAGAAGACAGGTTCCTTCCGGATCAAGGGCGGGCCCTCATCCGCAAAGGGATGCTCTCCGGCCTCACGGGTTTTGGCCTTTATGCGGCAGGCCTCACCTGGGGGGGATGGTCACTGCAAAAGGCCCGCACAATGGCCTTCTCACAGCTGGTGGTTAATAGGGTTTTTGATTTGCTTAATGGGCGGAAGGGAAAGGATAGAAATACAGCTGCTGGCGGTGGAAATCAACTATTACTGCCAGCCGCGGCCCTGTCCGTCTTTGCCCTGGCCACAACCATGTATCTACCTTTCATGCGGCCCTTATTCTCCACAGTACCCATAGGTTTAAAGGATTGGGCCCTTCTTATCACCAACTCTTTTTTGGCCAGCAATATTGATTCCAGGTTAAAATCGGAAAATGAAGGTGGGCAAAGACCGCCAATCAAGTTACCGCCGACCAATTCGGAAGGAACAGCTGTTAAAGGTTATTTACAATAATAGGGGACGGAGGACAAAATGGATAAGGTGACATTCCAAGACATTAAGGTGAAAATGGATCAGGCCCTGGCCCTTATTAAAGAAGCCCTTGATCTGAGTATTCCCCTTTTAAAAACCCGACAAAGGAAAACAATCGTGGCTCTATGGGAGGCATTTATAAGGGAATTTATCCTTTACCATAAATATAGATCTAGAGCAACCGGTGTAAACTTGATAAACAGTATTTCTTTAAGGAGGATCCTGTTTAGGTAAATATAGCACATTATCCACCTATAGGGGCGTTTATTTTATCAATGGGGACAAGCCCGGGTTCGCAACTTTGCTTATTGGTTGTAAGCAAAGGCCGGGCTGTACCGTAGTATATATTACGGTGATGAAGGATAAAGGGGAATTACCGTTGATTTTTGTTTTTCCAGGCAGGAGTTTTTAATTCCTTGGCGAATGATCCGAGATGTAACCACAAGTTGTCACTGCTTTTTGTTGCCCGGGGAGGGGTAATTCACGAACGAGGAATAACTCCTACCCCCAATAGGGCTGGAATTTTACGAACCCGCGGCATGAAGGGGGGTGTGGACTGTTGCAGGGGTTTAGAAAGCCTGCACTAGTGTTATTGCTCAGTTTTTTACTTGTTTTTACCCTAGTTCCCGGCGTGGGGCAGGCATCTTCCAAACCGATGATGCTAATTGATGGACGGGAGGTACCTATTGCTTTGACTCCTGTCTGGGTCGGGGACTGCTTATTAATTCCCCTGCGCCCAATATTAGAAGAGATGGGTGCGGTCGATTTGGAGTGGGATCCGGAAGAGGCCAGGATTACATGGCAGTGGGAAGAAGAAGAGTATGGGTTACAAATTAATAATCCAGGGGCCCTGTGTGTTGGGAAAGAAATTGAATTATCCCAAGCTCCCCTAATTGACCAGGGATATACCCTGGTGCCGGCCGATTTTCTGGAGGGAACCTTTCAAGTTAATATAAAATGTGATTACCCTTCCCGCTGCTTTGAAGTTATTGGTAGGGGTGGGCGGAATGGGGGGTCAAAGGCTAAAAGGGTGAAGAAGGGACAGCAAATTGTGGATACGGCCCTAAAATACTTAGGGGTACCATATCGTTGGGGCGGAACTGGCCCCGGTGGGTTTGATTGCTCTGGGTTTGTCTGGTATGTTTTTCGGGAAAATGGGATTCAGCTGCCCCGGGTGTCTTCTGAAATCTATGAACTGGGGGAAGCTGTTGCTAGGGAAGAATTACTTCCGGGGGATATAGTGTTTTTTGAAGGCTATCGCCCCGGCCCCTCCCATGGAACCATATACATCGGAGATGGTGAATTCATCCACTCGCCATCGGAAGGATACTGTGTTTCTATATGTAGGATTGACGAACCGGAATACTGGGCCCCCAGATACTATGGTGCGCGGCGGGTAATTGAATAAAATGATATATTGAAATAGTAATACCCCGGCTGTGATGGCCGGGGTTTTTGCCTGGTTTTTATTCCTGTTCTTCCGAATCATCTGGGGGTGATTCATTTTTTAAGGGCTGCCGGGGACCTTGCCCCAAGACATCCCGAAACTCAGTAGTTGTAAACTGGCCTAGTTTTTTAATTGCTCCTTCCCAACTGCCGGTGGCGATGTACAGGTATATGCCCCCGGCCAGGACAACAGCCACCAAAAGCCAAAGGATGCTTTTACCCGTCCTTCCGGCGGTACGGCTTCGCCCGGCCTGGGCCGAGGCTCCTTCACCATAAAGGTAGGTGGTTGTGGCATTAGCAAATAGGGTGACGGCTTCTTCGGCCTGTTCCCGAGGATTTTCATGGGTGCCGACTTCCAGAAGGAGGGAGTGGGGGTAGAGGTCCTGGTTATAGTTGCCACTGGCATAAAAGATGCCCTTTATTAGGTTGGGATGTTTTTCATCGGTTATCCTTTTTAATTCCTCGGCAAATTGTTGAATTGTCCCCATATTTTGGTTTTGCTGTCCCACTACAAACTGTATTTGTGTGACTTGTTCTCCATCCACTTGGGCTTCATATTCCTCGGGGGGAACAGCATCCCGATGGACATCAAAAAGAGCATCGGGGTTTTCCCCTAATAACTCCACCGCCGTCCGGCGAGAACGGTTGTAGGCCCCGGCATCGTGGGGATAATGGGTCTCCTTTGATTGCAGAACTTGAACATCCATCTCCTCTAGGGCTTCGGCGAAGGCCATCCCGACTTTAATTATTCCTCCACCTTCATCTATGCTCTCGGTCCCATCACTGGGAACATATGATTCATCCCCATGGGTATGGTATATGGCAATTTTTCTAGTGTCTTCCTGTTGGACCGGCAGGGCATCCCAGCTGGCGGCAATGCCCGGGGGATAGGCGGTGGGTTGTACCCTTAGGGTGACATCCTTCACAAAACGGGCGTAGGCAGTATGCCCCTCAACGGTGTGGACCTCATAGAGCTTATTATCAGAGGTGTGATACCGGTTGCCGACCCGGATTATCCGGGCCGTTCGCAGGAGACGGTTGCCCCCATCATCCAAGAGGGTAAAATACCCCTCAGTGAGCTCATCCAGGCCCAGGATTTCCAGGAACTGTTCCCCTGTATCTGTGGGCTGGCCCTTGGCCGTTGGGGTAATTATTGCCCTGGGGCAAAAGACAAAAAGGGCCAATATAGTGATTAGGGTGAGAAAAACCTTATTCTTGTATTTCATCTTCAGACCCCTCCCCACTGTATCCATATTGCTTACCATTGGTTTCAGATTTTATCTTTTGCCAAGGGG
>JAAYTH010000199.1 GCA_012523785.1 Bacillota bacterium
GGCCACGGCATTGGCATCCACCTCAAGGCCGATGGTCATGGTACTAACCCCTTCCCCGGCTATCTTATTGAGGATGGGGGCCTCCCCCTTAAAGGCAAAGGGAGCCATGCCATCGGTCTTACTTACCTTCAGATCCGGGGTAACATTTAGGGCCAGATGTTTACTCCAATTTCGGATGGTCAAGGTCAAATAAAATTCCCCCCCAGCCACCGCTTCATCGGCCCGGATGGATTCTATGACCAGGGAGGGTTGAAACCCCCTTTGATACTCCTCATCTTCTTTTGTATCTTCCCCATCTCCATTTTCCTCTATGTTATTGCTATCCCCCGCTTCTTCCGCCTGCACCACCGGCAACCATAAGGCCAAGCATAAAATAAAAATAAGGCCCCAGATCAGGTATTTTTTCATTTTCTTATTCCTCCCCATCTGCATTTATAATACTCCCATCCCGCATCCGTATGATCCGGTGGGCATAGGCAGCTACTTCTTCATCATGGCTGACGACTATCAAGGTCTGGCCATTGGCAGAGATAGTATCGACAAAGAGCTTCATAATGGCATGGGTATTCTTGGTGTCCAGGTTTCCCGTCGGTTCATCGGCAAAGATAACCCGGGGATTATTGATGAGGGCCCGGGCTATGCTTACCCGCTGCTGCTGGCCCCCACTCATCTCTGTGGGTTTATTTTGCATCCGATCCTCCAATCCCAGTTCCTGCAGCAATTCCTTTCCCCTTCTTTCCCTTTCCGCCGCAGGCACCCCGGCAAAGATTAGGGGCAGAATGACATTTTCCAAACTGGTCAGGGAGTTGATCAGGTTGTAAGACTGAAAAACATAACCTAAATAGCGCCGCCGGATGGCGGCCATTTCCTTTTCCGGTACCGTATGTAGGGGCATACCTCCCAAATAAATCTCTCCTTTGGTGGGCCGTTCCAAGCCGCCGGCCACATTGAGGAGGGTGGTCTTACCACTGCCGGAAGTACCCAATATACATAAAAACTCCCCCTTCTCAACTGTCAGGTTGACACCGTTTAAAGCGGTGATGGTTTCTGAGCCGACCCGGTATTTCTTCACCAGATCAATAGTATTGATAACAGCCGTCACAAGTTAACTCCTCCCCACGGTTCCTTTACTTTTATTGGACGTGAAGTTGCTAAAAAAGGTTGCATTTTATAGGGAATCTTTCCTAAATCTTTTTACTCCCCACCTGTTATTCCACATTACAGTGCCGTTACCTTCCTCTGCCCATCGGACAGGGACGCCAAAAAATCAAACAGGGACCCGCTCCCGTTGCTATTTTGCGGTATCCGCAAGGCAAAAACCACAAGGCTCCTCTATATGCTGTAAATTTCCCCGGTCATCATCCCGCAGATTTTGCCCGCAGGAACTTTACACTCCTTAAGCAGCCAGATCCTTCGCTTCGCTCGGGATGACACCACTGGGCAGGGCTGAATATTAACCCGCCCCCTGTTCTACTGTTAAATTTACTTTTGCTTTATTTTTCCTCCCTCCTTACTATATAATAGAACTGATCAATATTGCAAAGGAGGTTTTTAATTGTGAGCTTATGGTTTTGTGAGTTCCAAACCCCCAATTTAGAACTATGCTCCCGGGTCAAAAAGGCCCTCCACACGGAAAATACCGGCCGGTTAGAGTTGGCAGTTTTGGATACTTATGAATTCGGCCCAGCCCTGGTCCTGGACGGGGCTATTCAGGCTACTAGCTGTGATGAATTTATCCATCACGAAATGATCACCCATGTACCCCTTTACACCCATTCCCATCCGGAAGATATTTTGGTTATGGGCGGGGGCGATGGGGGCAGTATCCGGGAAGCATTAAAACATCCAGAAGTTAAGTCCATCCAGCTATTGGGGGCTGATCAAAGGGTGGTGGAAGTGAGCAAAAAGTATTTGCCCGAGATTAGCGCCGGCTTGGAAGACCCCCGGGTGGAGATCCTCTATGAAGATGGGGGCAATTACTTCCAAGGGATGAAGGGTAAATATGATGTCATCATTGTAGATTCCCCTAAATTTGCGGGGCTTACAGAGGGAACAGCCCAGGGGGAATTTTATCAAAGTATCCACACTGCCCTCAGGGAGGACGGTCTCTTTGTGACTCCGACGGGTTCCCCCTTCTTTCAGCAAGATATTGTGCAGGGGATTCATGGGGCCATCAAAGCCACCTTCCCCATCACCCGCATGTACCTGGCCTTTATCCCCACCCATCCCGGTGGCATTTGTGGCTTTATCCTGGGCTCCAAGGAATATGACCCCCTGAGCTCCCTGGCCCAAAAAACCCCCATCCCCACCCGCTATTATACCTGCCGCCTGCACCGCACGGCCTTTGTCCTGCCGCGGTTTTTGGAGGAGATGCTGGACTAGGGGGAGGGAGGCCAACTTCCAATTTCCTTTCTCCAGAGGGGGGCGGCAGGACCGAAGTCAGCCGCTTGGCAAAGAAATTTAGTTCCTGTGGGGCCCCCGCCCCCATTACCGGCGGATGTGGAGGTGGAGGCAAAGAAGCCGCCCTGTAATACTGCACTAAAATCTCCCCCACACTGCCATAAAACAAAAAAGTTGCCAGGAATTTGCCCCCAAGGCAGGAATACATTGACAAAGGTAGTATAATAAATAGCATAAGGGTACATGATAGGGCGTGTAAAGGAGGAATAGCATGGTACCCTCCCTGATACATAAAATAAGAGAGCAGTGGAAAAATCTCCGGCAGCAGATCCCGCCTCCCTACAGGCCCTATGTGAACCCCGCCTTGGGGGTGTTAAGTTTACTTTTATTGGGGAGCCTGTTCTTCGCCATCCGACCCTCTCCGGCCCATTGGGCCCTTCTCCTTGATGGGGAGGTGGTGGGCTGGGTGGAGGATCGGCAGGAGTTGGAGGAGGCCCTTCACC
>JAAYTH010000200.1 GCA_012523785.1 Bacillota bacterium
CAGGCTGGCAGCCTCCGGTAAAAAATCCTTCACCAAGGCTATTTGTTCCCGCACCGGGTTCATATCGCTGGTGCCGCTGATATTTCCCCCCGGCCTATCCATAGATTCCGCCAAACCAGCGTCAACGGGATCGGTGATGGCGGTAATCACTATGGGTATATCCTTGACAACATTGGCCGCCGCCTGGGCATTGGGGGTAGCAATAGCGGCTATCAAATCCACCCCATCCTGCACAAACTTTTCCGCAATTGTACGGCAGGTATCACTATCGCCCTGGGCACTTTTAAGAATAAACTCCACATCCACGCCCTCTTCATAACCCAGCTCCAGCAGGCCGTCAACAAAACCATCCCGGGCCGCATCCAAGGCTGGATGCTCCAGAAACTGCGACACCCCAATCTTAAAAGGCTGCCCAGCCAATTCCCCATCCAACTGTCCATCCGCCTCTCCGCCCGGATCTGCCGGCCCACACCCACTGAAAAACAGACTGACCACCAACACCATCCCCACTAAACCCACAAAAACCTTGCGCACTATCTTTCCCTCCTTGTTTTTTCGCAGCTTAAAAAATTTTGCCGCCCTAGGTGACACCATACCCAAATAAAAAAACCCTCGCCTGTCACGGGACGAAGGTTTCGCGGTACCACCCGAGTTGATCCAATGATCCACTCCCTACTTTGAGAGAATAAATGCACCGCCGGGGTTAAGGTTATGGCCAAAAACAACAAAACCCCGTCCGGTAAGGGACGGGGTTACCCGCGGTACCACCCTTTTTGAATCACAAAAAGTGCAATCCTCTCAAACTCTAGGGTACGCAAAAACAATTCCCAAAATCCAAGGTATGTTTTCGGATACCCCGTTCCTTTTAACGGTAGAAGCTCCGTTCAAGCCTACTGGCCCCGCAGGGTTTTCAACCGACAGCTCTGGGGTGTATTCACTGTAGATCCCTCTCCAGCCTTTCACCAAACGCTGGCTCGCTTAGGATTTCACTACAGCTACTCCTCCCCTTCGTTGCCTTTGGCTGTATTAGTTTTAACCATTATACCATCCCCACCTAGGATGTCAAGAACTTTTTTCGGGCCTCTTCGGGCCCGGGCGAAGCACTTGCAAGAAAGGGCCCCCCGGCCACCTAATGTAAATCCTTCCCCTTGGCCGGGCCATTCTCAAAGCCAATATCCTGCACATCCATAGTAAACTCCACCAAGCGCTCCTCCATAAAAATAGGCACCTCAGCCCGAATAGCCAAGGCTATGGCATCACTGGGCCTGGCATCCAACACCTCCACATCCTCCCCCCGGGCCAGGTGGATCTCGGCAAAAAAGGTATTTTCCCGGATATCGGTGATAACAACTTCTTTTAGGCCAGCTCCCAGGCGCTCGCAGATACTGAGTAGAAGATCATGGGTAAAGGGGCGGGGATAAGTAGCCCCCTGCAGGGGCAGGGCAATGGCAAAGGCCTCCGATGAGCCAATGATAATGGGCAGGACATATTTCTCCTCCGGATCAGTTAAAAGTACAGTAAAACTGCCCCCTTCACTTTGGGCCACCGCCTTCACCTTCAATTCAATCACCGCCACCACCTCCTCACCATATGCTTCTACCTAAAGGCACAAATTCCTTTTTTCCCAATCCATAACATAAGAAGACAGTCCTTATCTACTGGCAAGATCCTTTTTTTGCTCGGGATCATAAGGGGACTCTGTTTTAGCTTCTGCTGGTCTCTCCGGGCGGTCCCCCCAATTCACTTTTTTGCCACGCCATTTTCAAGTATACCCAGTCCCTCTATTTCAATTTCCACCTCATCGCCGGATTTTAAATAAACCGGGGGCCGGCGGGCAAAACCAACCCCGGCCGGAGTACCGGTGGCAATTATATCCCCGGGATCCAGGGTCATAAGTTCAGATAAAAAAGATACCAAATTAGCCACCCCAAAAACCATCTCCCCAGTGTTAGAAGACTGCATAAGTTTACCATTTAGGCGCAGTTTAATATCCAGGTTATCCGGGTTTGGTATCTCATCAGCTGTTACCAGCCAGGGCCCCAGGGGAGCAAAGGTATCCAGGCACTTCCCCTTCATCCACTGGCCATCCCGGGTCTGCAGATCCCGGGCACTGACATCATTAAAAATAGTATCCCCAGCCACATAAGCCAGGGCCTCCTCCTCAGCAAGATCCGCCGCCCTTTTCCCTATTACCACCGCCAGTTCCGCCTCATAATCCACCCTATTGGTCAGCTTTGTAGGAAGAAGGATATCCTCCCCCGGCCCAATAATAGAATTGGCATACTTGCCAAAGATAACGGGTTCCTCCGGAAGGGGGAGCCGGCTCTCCTGGGCATGATCGCGATAATTTAAGCCAATACAGATGATCTTGTTGGGGTTCAATAGCGGCGCTTTTAGCCTAACCCGATTAAGGGGTAATGCAGCTTCCCGCAGGCGGCCCCAACCCGCTTCGGCCTCAGCCTCCAATTGCCCCACCGCCTCCAGGCCCTCCTCCTGGGCCAAAAGCGTCTTCATATCACAGCCCGGCGGCAGGCACGGCCCAGACCCAATGGCATCCAGCCCCGCCAAAATATCCACAACCCGTTCCTCCACAACAAGCCCAATAGACACCCCGCCTTGATAATCATATGTAACAAGTTTCATTCACACCATCCCCCTTCCCACCTTGTGCCCGCCATTCTATATAAGATAAAACGCAGCTGAATCCATTATAGCATATCTATGTTGGATAAGGGCGAGAAAAACCAAAATCACCATCCCCCTGCCCCTCCGGCAACAATCGCATAAAACCGTACAATCGGGCGACCACTGGTCACCCCTACTTATTATTGAATAGGCCCAACCCGACCCCTGCCCTTCCGGTAACAATCGCGGAAAACCGTAGGGAACGACGCCCCCGTCGTTCCGTGCCCTAGTAATGACCTAACAATATACCGCCAAACGGAGCGGTGAGGGCACCGCTCCCTACGGTTTATGCGAGAGATATCGCTACAAATGTAGGGAACG
>JAAYTH010000201.1 GCA_012523785.1 Bacillota bacterium
CCCCAGCGCCAATCTTTCCGGACGGCCCAGCCCCACCAGGGCCCAGGATGTTTTGGCCGACTTGGAGGGGCGGGTGGATATTATTATTGATGGAGGGCCGACGGCGGTGGGGGTGGAATCTACTGTGGTGGATGTTACCCGGGAGCCGGCGGTGCTCTTGCGCCCCGGGGGAATTACCCTGGAGGAATTACAGGAGTTTCTGCCTGGTATCCAGGTTGACCCCGGTGTTGGGACCCAGGCCCCCCTTCCGGGTGTAAGACCCCCCTCACCGGGGATGAAGTATGTCCATTATGCTCCCCGGGCCCGGCTGGTGGTGGTGGAGGGGCCGGTGGAGGGGGTGCAGGCTAGGATCAAAGAAATGGCATTATATTACCAATCCCAGGGTCTGGGGGTGGGCATTTTGGCCACCCGGGAGACGGCGGCTGCTTACGAAAATGGGGAGATACAGGTGGTGGGGGGCCGGGGGGAATTGACGACGGTGGCAGCCAACCTCTACACCTGTTTTCGCCGCTTTGATGCCCTGGGGGTTGATCTTATTCTGGCCGAGGGCTTTGAAGCTGTAGGCCTGGGTTTGGCCATTATGAACCGCCTCCGCAAGGCGGCGGGATACCGGATAATAGTGGTCGACTAAAAAACGATTTGGGAGGGGTGGGTGGGGGTGTGGCGGGCATTTTTCACTACCTTTGGATTGGTCTTTCTGGCGGAGTTGGGGGATAAGACCCAATTGACTACCATGCTGATGGCGGCCCAAAGCCGGGCCATCTGGCCGGTGTTTTTTGGTTCTGTCCTGGCTCTGGCATGCTCTTCTTTTATCTGTGTTACCGCCGGATCTGTTATCATGCGTTATGTTGCCCCCCAGCATATACGAATGGGGGCCGGAATTGCCTTTCTTATAATTGGCGCCTTGTTATTGTTGGGGAAGGGCTAATATCAAAGGCTCTAAAACACTGGGCCGGGGAGGACAAAAATGGAAGGTAAGCAGAGGATCCTCTTTGTATGTACAGGCAATACCTGCCGCAGCCCCATGGCGGCGGGCCTTTTGCGGCACTTATTGGCGGAGGAAAGCGAGGGGGACAAGTTTGTCATAGAATCGGCCGGGCTGGCGGCCTGGCCCGGAGCCCCGGCCGCGGGACAGGCTGTGGAGGTGGCGGCCGGGGAAGGTATTGACCTGGGGCAGCACCGGGCCCGGCAGCTGACGGCGGAGATGGTTGCTGCTGCCACCATGATCATCACCATGACGGCGGAGCATCGGGATGCGGTGCTGGCCCTGACCCCGGAGGCTGAGGATAAGGTTTTTACCCTGATTGAACTGGGGGCCGGGGGAAAATCCGGAGCTGGATTAGATATTGGGGATCCCTTTGGTGGTTCCTTAGAGATCTACCGCCGGACCTGGGAGGAAATTGCCCGCCATCTGGAAAGGGCCTGGCATCAACTATTTTTCCCGCCTGGCAGGGAAAGGGAAAGGGAAAAGAGAATTAATAATAGTTAGATTGTAGATCCTACTCTATTAGGGGTGAAAAAAGATGAAAATTGCCCTGGGCAGTGATCATGGTGGTTATCTTTTGAAGGAAGATTTAAAGGATTATTTGTCAGGGTTGGGCTATGCCCCCGTTGATTTTGGCACTGACAGTGTAGAATCTGTCGATTATCCCGACTTTGGCCTAGAGGTGGCCCAAAGGGTGGCCGAAGGTGAATTTCCCCTGGGTATTCTTATCTGTGGCACTGGTATCGGTATGTCTATGATAGCCAACAAGGTGCCGGGGATAAGGGCCGCCCTCTGTACTGATACCTTTATGGCCCGCTGCAGCCGGGAACACAACCAGGCCAATATCCTGGTTCTGGGGGAAAGGGTCATCGGATCGGGCCTGGCCCGGGATATTGTCAAGATCTGGCTGGAGACGGAGCCGGGTACCGGCCGGCACCAGCGGC
>JAAYTH010000202.1 GCA_012523785.1 Bacillota bacterium
ACCGAACGCCACTGGCTGTAATCTGTACCATGGCATTCCCCCACCTCCCGGCCCCCTTTAACCGCCTCGGCAACGGCAAGTATCTGGGGAAGAGTAAAGACCAGGGTGGCATTGGTGGGCACACCCAGGGTTGTCAGGAGAAAGATACTTAAGATCCCGGCCCGGGTGCCCGGCACTTTGATCATAATGTTGGGGGACAATGCCTTTAGCCCCAAGGCCTGTTCCATAATTTCCCGGGCATCATTTAGCTCCCGCGGATCCACCTGCGCCGACACAAAACCATGCCTATAGCCCGACTCTTCAAAAATGGGCCTATAGAGCTCTGCCCCCAGCCGGGAAAACTCCTTGTAGGTCCGCCAGGTGATCTGGGCCGCATTGAAATTAGGGTGCCTGCCAATTTCCTCCTCTATCCATGGATACCAGGTATCAGGCAGAGTATCAATACCCGCCTTAGTAATGACTGGATTAGTAGTTACACCCCGGAATAAGGACTGGGCAGGATCATCCTCCACATACAGCCTTCTTACCTGGGGTTCCAGCCATTCCCGAACCGCCGGTGTTTGCGCGGCGATAAAAGAATCAGCCCAATCCTGGAAAACCAAAGGCGAGGCATCCCACCAAATCTCCATACCGGGACTTTGGGCTACCAGCTTTTCCAACCCACTCTTTTGTTTCTCCGACATTACATTACCTCCCTCAAAATATGCTGCCCTTTATCATTATTCATAGTACAAGGTTAGCTTTTGTAAACTATCAATAATTATGTCTGCACCACACTTCTCCACTTCCTGCCGGGAGCCAAAACCATAGGTAACGCCACAGGTCATAATTCCAGCATTCTTCCCAGCCTCAATATCAAAACGGGTATCCCCCACCATCAGGGCCGTCTCCTTGGGATTGCCCAATTCCGTCAAAATCCTTTCGATGGCTTCCGGGTGGGGTTTCCTCCTTTGCACCGAATCGGGCCCCAGGACCACCTTAAAATAGCGAGCGATATCAAAATGTTCCAGTATTTTCATGGTCATATCCAGCATTTTATTGGTGGCCATGGCAATATCCCTATCCTTAAAATGGTTAAGAATTTCCCTGGCACCCGGGTACAAAGTTGTATAATCGGTGCAATGCTCATAATAATACTGCCTATACATGGGCATAGCCTTTTCAAAAAGGTGGGTATCCTCCCCCAAGGATTTTTTAACTAGGGGCCCCAACCCGCCCCCAATATAACCCGTAATCTGCTCAATGGGCAACTCTGGGCGGCCCATTTTCCGCAGGGTATAATTGGCGGCATGGGCAATATCTAAATGGGAATCAATAAGGGTGCCATCAAAGTCTAAAATTAAGGTTTGAACCTTCTTTTTCCTCATAATCCTCCCCCTTTTATCCTTACCAAGCAAAAGCCCCCGCACCCATAAATACAAAAGTCCATCCCGAAATAGCAGCCACTGCCTATTTCATCCTAGCCCTGGCGCCACCGCGGGTGGCAGGGACATCTATTTACCATTATAACCACGCAAAAGCCATGCCATGCAGAAAAATAAATCCCAACACCACCCTTCATTATGCATTATATCACAGAGTAACTGCTCAACCATACCGCAAAACATATATTATTAGTCTTCTGGATATGCCACGGGCTATCTTAATTATCATCCTGCCCGCCCAGGGTGTAGTGGAGGAAGGGTTTGGCCCGAAGGATCTTTGCAGACGGATCCTTCCCTTCGCCCAGGATGACACTAACTAGAGGTTGCTGCTCAACAGATACATATCACAAAAAAATGGCAATGCTGGGCCGCATTGCCGAGATAATCAATCACTCCGCCATGGGAGGAAGAATAACTGATTTAATAATGCATGATTGCATTATGGCATGCTCCTTTGCATGCTGCCCCCACTATCCTAGCCATACTTTTGCATTTTCCTAACCACCGTCGACTGGCTCACACCCAGGGCCCCAGCCGCCTTATAGGTGTTTTTGTACTTTTCCATGGCCCGCAGCACCAACTGTTCTTCCACCGATTCGGTGGCCACCTTGAGGGGGATAATACCATTTACCACTTGTCTAACACTAAACCACCCCCATTGGGATATATGCCTTTGGCAATTAACTTCTCTATTGGGAAAGCAAATTCCTCCCATCCCCGCGCTGCCCTTCCACTAGTAATTTATTTCTCCCCCCACCTTCCCCAAAACTCATTTTTCTGATATAATTTATTTGTAACTATTCCCAGCACCTACCATCTCGCCGAAATAGAAATAGTTATCTTCCTATGCCCATATCCTTAGGCTTGCATGGCCAATCTGCTTAGGAGTGATTTTGATGAGTAATCGGGATCTACTGGAATTGATAGCGAGACAGGTAAATACACTTACAGAGGACATGG
>JAAYTH010000203.1 GCA_012523785.1 Bacillota bacterium
CATCATTGCTAAAACCGTAGGGAACGACGCCCCCGTCGTTCCGCTCCCCGGTTTACCCCGCAACCATCGCAAAAACCGCCGGGCAACGCCGCCGTCGTTCCGTGCTCCCCACGGTTTATGCGAAGGATATCACTATAAATAGTAGGTATAATGGAAGGGCCAGCCACCCAGTTATACGTAGGTTATGCGCTATAATAAAGAAAACTACTACCGTAGCGTCACAGAGCTACAAACTAAGGGGGCTGACCCCATGAACAATTATAGCACATTTGTCGGTTTGGATGTACACAAGGACAGTATTTCGAGTGAGTCAACAAGTTTCGGGTAAAGTGCTCAATCTCCTAAATTTCCACAAGTCGGTAGGGCACTGTCATTTATTCTATGGTGCTAACGATCTACTTGCTAAAGAGCCTGGGGAAAGCAATCTACTCCTTTTCTAATCCGTGGGCACGGTCGCCATTGATTTAGGGCCTTGCCAAATTGTTCACGCATTATTGCTGGCAATTCTATTTCTAATCCTTGCAGGGAAACGCCGATATGTTCTCGAATTGTATTCATGCGAGAGGCTCTCCTTTCTTTTAGTCTAACAACTCTTACTTGGAGATTGAGCCTCTCGTTTCCCCTTTTTACTCTTCTTTTCTTATTCTCCCACTCCGCGGGGAATTATTGAAAATTAACCATTTCGGGTTTTGTGTGTGGATTTCCCCCCCTTAAGGGGGGAAGGGGGGGATACTATCTCCTTTATTTACTTCTATACCCGGGAAGTTCTTACTCATACATTGACGGGACAAGGGATTAATTCGGGGCCTGTCTTTGTGCATCGGGGTCATTTAGGAGGGATGCCAATGGAGGATCGCCAAAAAAAGCTCTTGCTGGAAGAGTATCGCTTAAATGTAGAACTGATGATTCATGATGATAGGCTCCGCCAGCAGAGAATCACTAACTTTCTCACGGCCAACAGCCTATTAGCCCTTGCCTTGGGAGCCTTTTTGAGCAATCCAGCGGGAATAAAGGGCTTTAGCATCGAGATGGGTATGATCTTATTATCTTTGTTCGGACTGGGATTATCTCTTTTATGGTACTTTATCCAGGCCCGGAATTCGGAGTATATCCGCTTCCGGCGTTTTCAGTTGCGCTCACTGGAGGCGAGATTAGGCTATCTAACCACATTTAGGAGAACCCATATGGGGCTTAATCTACACCAACCCATCGAGTTTAGCGAACTTGGGGAGACCTTCTCCCTAGGCGGCCCGGCAAAGGCAAGTTCCACCTACAGGGAAGGCAGCCTGCCTTTTATTATTATAGGCTTTTGGGGGGTTGTTCTCCTGAAGGGGCTGTTGATGCTGGCTAGTAGCTAAATTTGGGCGACATTCCCCCGGGGGAGGATTGATGATATGAAGGCCTTTGGCCCCCTTAACAAAGTACTGGTGTTGGGGCAGGGAGACCTGGCAAAAAGGCAGAGACCCACCTATGAACATTGGCTGGTCCAGGGGGTGGAGGTGCATTGTGCAGATACGGACCCCGGCAGATTAAAAAGTTCCCTGCCGGGCTTACACACATATGTTTTACCCCAAGCTGAAAGGGCCATCTTGGCCAGGGCCCCCTTCGACCTTTTATATGTGGCCAATACCCCGGCCCTTCATCTAAAAACAGCTTTAAAATATGGGGCTTATTCCAAGCAGATCATAATTCAAAAGCCCCTTCATTCCGGAGTCGTAACTAGGGCCATCGTTGAAGAATTGGGGGATCTCCGTCATAAAATAACCGTCCATGACCACTACAGAAACAAGGGGGCCTTTGCAGCCCTGGTAAGCCAAAGGTATCAAAAACAGCCCCGGCGCTTGCTGTTTTTTCTCACAGAAACCAAGAGCGTCACCTCAGAGACGGACAGGGCCGGGGCCTTGGCCTGTGGCGTTATTTTGGACCTGGGGGTACATATGTTCAGCCTCTTATTAGACTGTATTAGGGCCTTTGCCCTTGGCCCCCGGGATTTTTCCCAATTGGGGTGGGAAAGTGGATTAAAGCCCTCCGGGCAGGATCCCAGTACCTATTCCGGTGCCGGCGAATTTCCCCGGGTTGAATTGCAAAATTGCTTTGGGGCCCAGGAAGTTGGTTCCAATTTGGGGACAGGTGTGGAAACACTGGCGGTGTTAGATATAACGGTAGAAAGGACGGCTGGCCCGGCTCCAAGCCTGCCCTCCCCAACTACAAAAGTGCCTGCTAAGGCCAATGTAGAGGCTCCCAATTCCGAAAATAAGCCCCCCTTAGATGTCTTAATCGTGGTGGGTAAAGGTGTAGGGGGAAGAAGCCAAGATGGGGGCGAGCAATATAGCGCTTCCGGGGACCTCAAAACGGTAGTGGTGGAATTCGCCGATGGAGAAATTGCCGTCGCCGACTTATCTTCCCAAAGTGTATTCGGTTTACCCCCTGCTGATATTAACGCCCAGCACGGGGGACTCAACCGCCCCTTGCTGTTAATATCACCAAACCCACCGGGCCATGCCTGCTATGGTTTAGGCGGACAGGGTTACCCCCAATGGCAATCCTTCACCGAGGCGGCCCTGGCCTGTGAAATAGCCCACCGGGCCCAAAAACTGCTGCCTCAAGACTTACACACTTATAATGCAGGAATAGTGTTGGAAGATTATTTGGGCCAGCTTATTCGGAAAGGGAAACTGCGGCCCATTTGGGGGGATATCGGCAACCCCCACCGATTTAAAATCCCGCCCTCATATGGGGGATTTTTATACGATTAAATTCAGTAGTTTTGGGGAAATAAAAAAACCGCCCTCCCGGGGGCGGTTTTATCTTGAAATTTGCCAATTTAATGAAATATTTGTACCCAAAAAGAAGGAAAAACAGAAAGAACGGAGAATGATAGATGATAATGGAATAATAGGAATAATTATTCTCATCTGCCCACTTATGGCCAAACCGTGTGGGAAAAAAATAGCCAAAGTCTAGGTGTTGAGGCTATGAAATCCGGTACTAATGTGGTCACTTATACCGGATGGAGCCAGTAGTGAACCCGGCACACCCCCTGTGGTGTGCTATTTATTTTGCCGGGAAAAAATCTAGTTTGCCCATGTTGAGAATGGAAAATATACGTTCCAGCTGGTGTATTGGGGTGTGATGAATATGATGGTGCTGGTTTACTGTGGAGGGATTTGGCAAAACATTCCCAAAGGGGGGGTATGGGGA
>JAAYTH010000204.1 GCA_012523785.1 Bacillota bacterium
CGGCTATAGCTTTACCGGACAGCCAGTAACCGCCGGTGATCTGAAGGCCCAGGGGGCCATGGCAGCCCTTTTAAAAGAGGCCATAAATCCCAACCTGGTACAAACCCTGGAAGGCACTCCCGCCTTTATCCATGGGGGGCCCTTTGCCAACATCGCCCATGGTTGCAACAGCCTTATTGCTACCAAAACCGCCTTAAAATTGGCCGATTACTGTGTAACAGAGGCTGGTTTCGGGGCCGATTTGGGGGCGGAAAAGTTTGTCCACATAAAATGTCGCCAGGGGGGATTAAAACCCGATGCAGCGGTGTTGGTGGCCAGCGTCCGGGCCCTAAAGCTCCACGGGGGTGTTCCCCGGGCTGATTTGGGCCAGGAAAATCTAGAGGCACTGGAGGCGGGTTTGCCCAATTTAACGAAACATGTGGAAAACATCACCGAAAAGTTGGGCCTGCCGGTTGTGGTGGCCATCAATTCCTTCCCTACTGATACCGGGGCCGAATTGCAACTGGTCTTTGACACCTGTGCCGCCGCCGGGGTACCGGCTGCAATTTCCCAGGTCTACAGTAAGGGTGGGGAAGGGGGATTGGATCTGGCCCAAAGGCTAGTTGAAGTGGTGGAAAAGGGTGACAACCATTTCCGCTATGTATACCCCCTAAAGTCCGGGATTAAGGAAAAGATTGAAAGTATAGCCCGGGAAATATATGGGGCCGGGGGGTAGATTTCACCAAGGAAGCCGAAAGGGAGATTGGCAATTTAGAAGGCCAGGGTTTTGCAAATTTACCCATTTGTATGGCTAAAACCCAGTATTCCCTTTCCGATGATCCCAAGCTTCTGGGCCGGCCCCGGGCTTTTAAAATAACGGTGCGGCAGGTGCGGGTGTCGGCCGGGGCGGGCTTTATTGTGGCCTTAACCGGGCAGATAATGACCCTGCCGGGTTTACCGAAAAGGCCGGCGGCGGAAAAAATTGATGTTGATGCCTCGGGTCGTATCACCGGGCTCTTTTAATAAAAGTATGTAAAGGGGGCAATAACTGAAGTGGTTGCTGGCAGTATAAAAGAATATCTGGATGTTTTGGCTTCCCAGGAACCCACCCCCGGAGGAGGTTCTGCTGCTGCCCTGGTGGGGGCCCTAGGCACGGCCCTTTTATCCATGGTTGCCAATCTCACCCGGGGGAGGAAGAAATATCGGGAGAGTACACCCCTTATGGAGGAACTTCTGCAGGAGGCGGCCCAGTTACAAGCCGATTTAACCGGGCTGATGGTTGAGGATGCCGCCGCCTTTGATAAAGTGGCTGCAGTATTTAAAATGCCCCGGGATACAAAGGAAGAAAAGCTCCAGCGAAGGGAAAGGATGCAGGAGGCTTTGCAGTTTGCCACCCGGGTGCCCTTGGACACCATGAAAAAAGCTGTGGAGGCCCTGCGCCTACATGATAGATCCCTGGGTCATACCAACCCCTCGGCCCTCAGTGATACGGGCGTGGGGGCCCTATGCCTAAAAACAGCCTTACAAGGGGCCTGGCTCAATGTGAAAATAAACCTGGCTGGAATTTCAGATCAGGAATTTGTCCGGGCCCATAGAAAAAAGGGGGAAGAGCTTTTGGCAGAGGGTGTTGCTCTGGCCGATGGGATATATGGGGCTGTGCTGGAGAAGATGGGATGATGGGAATGTTATTGAGGTAGGGGACACAAAGGGCACGAACGATACCGTGGTTTTTTAGGATAATGTTCGGATTTTCCCTTGACAGCCCCATACTGGGCTGATAATATAAAGGTGAGGTTACTGGTTGGGTCAATAAAAAACTGCATAGAGACCTTCATATAATTCCGGGGATAGGGCCTGGAAGTATCTACCGGGTAGCCGCAAACTACCTGACTATGAGGGAAAGTGTACCTTAGGGATCCGGGGTGCTAGAAAATCGTATTTGCCGCCGGTCCAAGTGGTACAACCCCAGGGGGTTCGGGTTTTCCCAGAACCCTGGTTCTAATGCTGGGGCACACCGAAGGGATAAAAGCCCAGGCGGGGAGGTTTCGCTCATACTTTCAGAGCTCTCCCTACCTGGGTATAATTTTTTGGTAGGAGGTGACTCTAGTTCAAGGCCGTTCTTACATTTTCCCATTATTATTAAGGAGGCAAAAAAATGCTGGAAGAGTTTTTTAAACTCAAGGAAAAAGGAACCGATGTCAGAACCGAAATCGTAGCTGGTATAACAACTTTTATGACCATGGCCTATATACTCTTTGTTAATCCTGATATCCTCAGTGCTGCCGGAATGCCCTTCGGGCCGGTGATGACTGCCACTGCTGTTTCTGCCGCCTTTACCACTATTTTAATGGGTCTATATACCAATTACCCCTTTGCCCTGGCCAGTGGGATGGGCCTAAATGCCATGTTTGCCTTTGCCGTGGCCCCTATCGCCGGCTGGCAGGCTGCCCTGGGGGTAGTTTTTATTTCGGGGATTGTCTTCTTCCTGCTGGCCATATTTGGCATTATTGATTATATGGATGCCGCCATACCGGCGAATTTAAAGCGGGCTACCTCGGCTGGTATCGGCCTCTTCATTGCCTTCATCGGGCTACAAAATGCCGGTATTATCATTCACGATCCAGATACCTTGTTAGCCCTGGGTAATCTTACTAGTCCGGAAACCCTCTTGTCGGTCATAGGGCTTTTTGTAATCGCCATCTTGATGGCCCTCAAGGTGCGGGGGGCAATGCTCATCGGAATTTTGCTCACCACGGTAATCAGCTTCTTTATGGGGATCACAGCCTTTCCTACTGGCCTGGGCGATATTATTGGCACCCCGGCCGGTTTAGGCCCCATTGTCTTTCACCTGGACTTACCCGGAGCCTTAAGGATCGGCTTTATGACCATGTTTGCCTTCCTCTTTGTCGATATCTTTGATACCATGGGGACCCTTCTGGGGACCAGTGCCCGGGCCGATTTTCTGGATGAGGAAGGCCGGCTTCCTAAAATAAAGGAAGCCATGATTGTCGACGCCATTGGCACGGTGGCCGGGGCCATTGTGGGAACCAGTACTGTAACCACCTATGTGGAGAGCACTGCCGGTGTTTCCGAAGGTGGGCGCAGTGGCTTGACGGCTGTTGTAACCGGTATTCTTTTCCTGGCTTCCCTTTTTATTGCGCCCTTGGCTGGTTTGGTTCCGGGTGCGGCGACGGCTCCGGCCCTGGTCATTGTGGGGGTGCTGATGATGGGTGGGGTAATGGGGATTGATTTCAACGACTTCACCGAGGCCTTCCCGGCCTTCCTCACCATCCTTTTTATGCCCCTGGCCTACAGTATCGCCAATGGCATCGCCGCCGGCTTTCTGTCCTATCCCATTGTCAAGTTTGCCGCCGGCCGCAGCAAGGAGGTCCACTGGTTCACCTATGTCCTGGCCTTGGCTTCTCTAATTCACTTCATAGCCTAAATAATAGCGGGAGGGGCGGTTTAGGGCCGCCGCTCCTTTTTTTATTTCCGGAGAAGGAATTTTTCCTCTGAGGCAGGGAATTGGTATTCTTTGGAGAACTCCTTT
The DNA here is from genome assembly GCA_012523785.1 of Bacillota bacterium. Taxonomy (GTDB): domain Bacteria; phylum Bacillota; class DTU030; order DTU030; family DTU030; genus JAAYTH01. The sequence goes on from JAAYTH010000204.1 coordinate 3,530, forward strand.
AGATATGATGATGGGTGTTAAGGTGAAAGAGCAAAACAAAATAGCTATTTAGAGATGCTCCTGGGGCACAGACCACAAGATTTCCATAAAGGGGGTTTACATGGTGTCGGAGGATGTTAGAGTCTATGAGGGCCGGACGAAGATCCTTTATAATACTGCCGACCCGGATCTATACCGCCTTTATTTTAAAGATGAGGCCACGGCCTTTGGGGAAAGAAGGGGGACCATTGCCGACAAGGGAATCTATAATACCCAGATCAGTGCCACCCTCTTTGACCTTTTGTCCACGGCTGGAATCCCTAATCATTATGTGGAGAAAATTGGTGATCGGGAGCTATTGGTGCGGAGGCTCAATATGTTCCCCTTTACCTTTGTGGCCCGGAATGTGGTGGCCGGGGGCTTGGCTGCCCGCCTGGGCCTGGAGGAGGGCCTTCAGCTTATTGAACCGGTATTGGAATGTTACTATAAAAGGGAGGAATTGGGGCATCCCCTCCTCAATGAATCCCATCTCAATGCCTTGGGTTTTATACCCCCGGGCCGTCTGCAAACCTGTTCCATCTTGGCCTTACAGACGAATTTGCTTTTGAAAAACTATTTTGCCCACCGGCGGCTACTACTGGTGGATTTTAAGCTGGAATTTGGCTGGGCCGCCGATGACAAAATCCTCCTGGGTGATGAAATTTCCCCCGATACCTGTCGCCTGTGGGATGTGGGCACTGGCAAGAAACTGGATAAGGATCGCTTTCGTTGGGATATGGGTGGAGTGGAGGAGGCCTATCGGGAAGTGGTTGCTAGGTTGTTGGATTAGGTATATCGGGACGATGGGAAAAAGAGCTCCTCCAC
>JAAYTH010000205.1 GCA_012523785.1 Bacillota bacterium
CGCATCTAATAAGTTTAACACAAGGGTATGGAGGTGTCAAGAAATATTTTTTCGCATTGTGGTTATTCCGTGATAATGTCATGTTGAATTTATTCTGGTAAAATGTCACCTAGGGGAGGGGAGAAATTTAACATGACCAGCAGTGTCATCCGGGGGAAAACGAAGGACCTTGCTGCTTGAGGCATTCCGGTAAAGCCTTCCCTCCGCCAGGCCCTGGGCAGGCGGGGTGACAACTGAGGAAGTTTATAGCCTACTATATAGAAGCCTTATAATTTTTGCTCTGCGGATACCACCAAATAGTAACTTTAGAATATAATAAGAGGACTGATTCCAAGAATTAGTCCTCCCAAAATATGTTGTTCCCCCAGCACCTATTTTATTTCTACCGTCGCTCCCACTTCTTCCAGCTTGTTCTTAATTTCTTCCGCTTCTTCCTTGCTGACCTTTTCTTTAACCGCCTTGGGAGCATTGTCAACCAACTCTTTGGATTCCTTCAGGCCCAGCCCTGTAATTTCCCGCACAGCTTTGATAACCTGGATCTTTTTGTCACCAATACTGGCCAAAACAGCATCAAATTCCGTCTGTTCTTCTTCTTCAGCTTCAGCGACAGCACCAGCAGCCGGCATGGCGGCCATTGCCACCGGAGCAGCGGCGGAAACGCCAAACTCTTCTTCCAAGTCTTTCACAAGTTCTGCTAATTCCAAGACAGTCATCTTCTTAATGGCTTCCATAATCTCATTCTTGTCCATCTTTAGACCTCCTAATTTTTTATCGCCAGGGCCAATTAGAACCTAGCCAGCTTCCTTTTGTTCCCTAATGGCATCCAACACATAAACCAAATTCCTCGGCACCCCATTTAATACATTTGCCAACCCAGCGATGGGTGCCTGCATTCCGGCAAAAACTTGGCCCAGAAGGATCTCCCGCGGCGGTAGTTGGGCTAATTCCCTAACCGCATCGGCTTGGATAACCTTATCCCTTAACAGGGCGGCCTTTATTGACAGCTTTTTATACTCACCGGCAAAATCTACAATTATTTTGGCGGGCAATACAGGATCCTCATAGCTAAAGGCTATGGCCGTGGGGCCCACCAAGTATTCTTCTAATTCTTCCACACCCAATTCCCGGGCGGCAAAACGGGTCAAGGTATTCTTGACCACCTTATAATCAATTTCTGCTTCCCGCATCCGCCGCCGCAATTCGGTCATCGCGGCAACATTAAGTCCCCTGTAGTCAGTTAAAACGGCAGCCCGGGATCTCTCTAATTTATCCTTTAGTTCCGCCACCACTGCCTTCTTCTCTGGTCGTGCCATTCTTCCACCCCCTTTTCCCCAATAATTATTGCCTAAAGGCGAAAGACCTCCGCAGACAGCGAAGGCCCAAATAAACAACGGCTATGTTTATCGGTACCTCGGCAGGCAGAAAAAACTTTTAAGTATACACACCTACTGTCTAGGGTCCCGGTACTATTCACTTATGCATACTTCCGCTAAAACCGATCAGGCTTCTTCAGCCAAGGGTTTCAGGGGATTGATTTTAATTCCTGGGCCCATGGAAGAAGAAATACTGATGCTGCGGAGATACTGACCCTTGGCTGCTGCAGGCCTGGCCTTTATCAGGGCATCCAGCAGGGTGTTGTAGTTTTCCGCCAGCTTAGCCTGGTCAAAGGATGCTTTCCCTATGGGCACATGGACAATGGCGGTTTTATCAACTCGATATTCGACCTTTCCGGCCTTAATCTCCCGCACGGCCCGGGCCAGATCAAAGGTAACAGTTCCCGCCTTAGGGTTAGGCATAAGACCCTTAGGACCCAAGATGCGGCCCAATCTACCCACAACACTCATCATATCAGGGGCGGCAACGGCAACATCAAAATCCAACCAGCCACCTTGAACCTTTTCCGCCAATTCCTCAGCTCCCACCACATCGGCCCCGGCTTCCTCCGCCTCCTTGGCCTTTTCGCCCTGGGCAAAAACCGCAACCCGCACAGTCTTACCCGTACCATGGGGAAGTATAACAGTTCCCCGGACCTGCTGGTCGGCATGCCGAGGCTCCACCCCCAGGCGAACTGCAACATCAATGGTTTCATCAAACCCGGCCTGGGCAGTTTCCTTTACCAAGCCTAGTGCTAGATCAGCTTCATACAGCTTGGTCCGATCTACTTTTTCGCAGAGTTTCCGATATCTTTTTCCCCTTTTCATAATCCAATACCCTCCTTAGTGGTGCCAACGGAATAATCCTCCCACCAGAGTTAATTAATCTTCCACTACTTTAATTCCCATACTCCTGGCTGTACCGGCAATTATACGCATGGCTGCTTCCACATCAGAAGCATTGAGATCCGGCATCTTTAGTTCGGCAATTTCCCTAACCTTTGATCTTGGTACCTGGGCCACCTTTACTTGGGGTTCCCCGGAAGCCTTCTCAATACCGGCTGCCTTCTTTAATAGTACCGCTGCCGGGGGCGTCTTGGTAATAAAAGTAAAGGATCTATCCTCAAAAACACTGATCTCAACCGGGATAATCATCCCAGCTTGATTGGCAGTTCTTCCATTGAAGTCCTTGCAAAAGGCCATGATATTTACCCCATGTTGCCCCAAGGCAGGGCCGACCGGGGGTGCCGGTGTCGCTTGACCGGCAGGTACCTGTAGTTTGATTACGGCAATTACTTTTCTAGCCACTTCTTTAGATTACACCTCCATAAAATTGTGGTATAGGAATTATAATCCCGGCCACAATTGCTACATTGCTAAACTTCTTCCAATTGCCCAAAGTCCAGCTCCAGGGGCGTTTCCCGTCCGAACATGGAAACTAAAACCTTGGCCTTACCCCTCTCCGGTTGGACCCCCTCGATAACCCCAATGAAATTTTCAAAGGGTCCAGAAATTATCCGTACGCTCTGGCCAATTTCGAAAGTCACCTTGGGCCTGGGCCGATCAATCCCTATCCTTCTCATGATATTATCTATTTCGCCCGGTTCCAAGGGAATAGGCCTTGAGCCCGGCCCCACAAAACCCGTCACACCGGGGGTGTTGCGGACAACATACCAGGAGTCATCCCCCAAAGTCATTTCTACTAAAATATAACCGGGAAAAATTTTTTTCTGAACTATTTTCCTTTTCCCATCCTTAACTTCGAACTCTTCCTCCATGGGAACCAGGATACGGAAGATCTTGTCCTGCATACCCATGGAGTCGACTCTCTTCTCCAGGTTCGTTTTTACCTTGTTCTCATACCCCGAATAGGTATGCACCACATACCAGTTTTTTCCCATTCGAAACGGGACCTTGTATTGGGCCCCTCACCCCCCTGCAAAACTCAACGGACTATGAGCAGCTTTAAGACTTGAGTTACCACCGAATCAATGACCCAAATGGAAACAGCAACCAGGACAACTGTTACCAAAACAACACCAGTATTAAAGAGAACTTCAGAACGGCTGGGCCAGAGAACTTTCTTTAGCTCCGTTCTTACCTCCCGGAAAAACTTGATGGTACGGCCACCAAACTCCTTAAATTTACCAGGTTTTTTTCTAGCTGCCATTGCCAAGCTCACACCCTTACCATGTTATATGCCTTCCTCCCCTAATTTCTATACCAGCTCTATTGCAAAAACCCCTACATGTCAAGCAAAAAAGCCCTGTTCGGGCCGCTATATTATCGCAGGTTCCCTTGCAGTAGGGAACATTGATTGAGTGGTCGGTGCAGTCATTTTACCATTACTCGACTATCTTGTTTCCCGATGTAATGTGTGCTGTCGGCAGAATGGGCAGTACTTCTTAAATTCAACCCGGCTTGATTTCGTCCGTTTATTCTTGCTAGTCGTATAATTCCTTTGCTTACATTCTGTACAGGCCAGAGTAATTCCAACCCGCATAGTCCCCACCCCCCTACCAAAGGCTTACTTATTGCTGCCCTAGCCGCCCATAGCGGCCAAGGCAGCATTGCCTAATTCAATTTATCACACTTCCCCACCGTTGTCAATAAATCCTTTTTCGCTAAATATTCCCCTTTTACATCCATTATAGCCACTGAGCCATTATGACCCCGGCTATTTAGTCAGCTTATCTATTATCTTGACTATCTCGTCAACTTTCTGTACCCTGTCCATCTTTTCACCAGAGGCAAAGGCCTCTGCCACACAATGTTTCAAATGGGCATCCAGGACATCCCTATTGATGTTTTTCAAAATGCCGATGGAGGCCATCAGTTGATTGGAAATATCAACACAATAGCGATCATCCTCCACCATTTTAATAAGGCCTGCAATTTGCCCCCGCACAGTTTTTAACTTTTTTAAAGTTATTTCTCGGTCTGCTTTCATCTTTTACACCTTTTCAATGGCGGTAACCTCATATCCTGCTTCCTCTACCGCCTTTTTTAAAATTTCGTCTGCTACAGCCACCGACAGCGACACCCGGGCCAAATTATCTTCCAAGACTACCCGAGCCTCCACACCTTCTAAGGCATTCAAGGCCTTTTCCACATGCATCTTACAATTGTTGCACATCATACCCTTGATCCTCATAATCCTTTCCATTTTACCACCCCCATTGTTGTTTAAAATCGCTTTCACCACCGGTTCCATCCGAGGAGATGGCTCCGGAGAACTATCCACTAGTTCCTTGGCGGCCGTACCCTTTTACTCCCCTTCTCCACCGCTTGAATCTTCCTTTGCAGCAGCAGTTTTGAACCCCCGCAGCCGCAGGGAATTGGAAACCACAAAGAAGGAGCTGAGACTCATGGCCGCCGCACCCACCATGGGGGTCAACTTTATACCCAGGGAGGGATATAACAGCCCCGCCGCCAAGGGGATACCCAAACTATTGTAGAAAAAGGCCCAGAATAAATTTTGTTTAATATTGCGTATGGTGGCCCGGGATAGCCCCATGGCCTCCACCGCATCTAATAGATCGTTCTTTATCAAGACAATGTCCGCCGCTTCAATAGCCACATCTGTACCGGCACCAATGGCTATCCCCACATCGGCCCGGGCCAGGGCGGGAGCGTCATTGACCCCATCACCAATCATGGCCACCTTCTGCCCCTCCAACTGCAAATCCCGTATTTTTTGGTCCTTTTCTTGGGGCAGTACCTCTGCAATAACCTCGTCAATGCCCAGCTCTAGGCGAATAGCCTCCGCCGTCCTTTTATTATCCCCCGTCAGCATTACTACCTTAACGCCCATTTCCTTAAACCTGGCTACTGCTTCTGCACTGCTGGCCTTGGGTACATCCGCCACGGCAATGATCCCCAGCAGACTGTCACCACCGGCAAAGTAAAGGGGGGTTTTTCCCTCCCGGGCAAAGCGTTCTGACAACTTTTGCACCGCCTCTGTGGCCACTCCTTTAGCATTGATAAACTTCTCATTACCGGCGGCATACAAAATCCCATCTATATATCCTTCTACCCCCCGACCAGCAAGGGCATTAAATTCCCGGATCTCTTTGGTAGGAATACCCCTTTCCTCGGCGTAGGACAAAATAGCAATGGCCAGGGGATGTTCGGAATTTTCCTCCAGGGTCCGGGCAATTGTCAGTAATTCGCCCTCAGAATCGGCAGAACCCAACACCACATCAGTTACCCGGGGTTTTCCTTCCGTCAAAGTACCGGTTTTGTCCATGACTACTGTATCCACTTGGTGTAGTATTTCCAGGGCTTCGGCGGATTTTATCAAGATGCCCTCCTCGGCCCCCCTCCCGGTGCCCACCATGATGGAAACAGGGGTTGCCAAACCCAGGGCACAGGGGCAGGAGATAACCAATACCGTTATACCCATGGATAGGGCAAACTCAAAACTGGCCCCGGAAATCATCCACCCCGCGGTGGTCACTAGGGCTATGCTGATCACCGTCGGCACAAAGATGGCACTAATTTTATCCGCCATCCTCCCGATGGGGGCCTTGCTGGCACTGGCTTCTTCCACCAAGGCAATTATTTTCGCCAAGGTGGTGTCGGCACCAACCCGGGTAGCCCTAAACTTAAAGGCACCGGCCTGGTTGATGGTCGCCGTAGTTACCTGATCCCCCACTTCCTTCTCCACCGGGATACTCTCACCCGTCAGGGCCGACTCATCCACAAAGGATTGTCCCTCTATGATTGTACCATCAACAGGAAGGGAATCCCCCGGCTTTATGCTAATAATATCTCCCAATTGCACTTCTTCCACCGGGATCAACTCTTCTTTACCATCCCTTACCACCCGGGCCATCTTGGGGGCCAGATCCATGAGCTTCTTTATGGCCTCCGAGGTTCTCCCCTTGGAACGAGCCTCCAGGAACTTACCCACGGTGATAAGGGTCAGGATCATGGCCGCCGATTCAAAGTATAGGTCGTGATAATACCTCTCCACCAATGCCCAATCACCAATTCCCAAACCGTGACTCATGCGAAATATTGCCAGCACCCCATAGACCAAACCCGCCCCGGAACCAACGGCAATTAAAGAATCCATATTGGGGTGCCCCCTAAAGAGGGTCCTCAATCCCACGGTGAAAAACTTGCGGTTGACAAATATAACGGGTATAGTCAATAGAAACTGGGCAAAGGCAAAGGAAACGGCATTTTCCAAACCCAGCAAAAAGGATGGTAAAGGCAAGCCGAACATATGCCCCATGGCAATGTACATCAGCGGAATCATCAACAAGAGGGATGTTAGTAAACGCTGCTTTAATTCCTCCGCTTCCTGCGCCAGGGGATTTTCGCCTTCCTCTTTAACAGCCCTTTTTTCTCCTCCCTTTGCCTTTAATGATGCACCATACCCGGCCTCGGTAACCGCCTTTATTATTTCAGCATCAGAAACCAGCCCTTCTTCATACTCCACACTCATACTGTTGGTCAAAAGATTGACATTAACAGCATCCACGCCGGGAACCTTTTTCACACTTCGTTCCACGGCGGCTGAACAGGCAGCACAGGTCATGCCAGTTACATCATATTTTTCTTCTTTGACCATAAATAATTGCACCTCCCCACCCCCACTGGGGTGTCTGTAACCTAATTCTACACCTATTGTTCCCCACTGTCAAGCTTCTACCACCATTTAAGCACAAACTCCCTCCCGCATTAATAAAATAACGGGAAGGGAGGTATGAAGATGAGTATCCAAAGTGATATAGATGCTGCACCACCGGGAGGGACTGTCAATGTCGCCCCGGGGACCTATAATGAGCAGCTAATTATAGATAAACCTTTGACCCTTTCCGGGCCGATACCCCCGGCGGGTGAGGCAATTATTGATGCCAGCGGATTGACAGTGGGTGAAGCAACCATCCACATCCTGGCCCAGGATGTAATAATAGAAAATCTTACACTGCAAAATGGGCCCGGCCAGGGGATCCGGGTGGGGGATACAGGTTTTCCCAACCTAACTGGGGTAATTATTAGGAACAATATCATCAAAAATCACAACTTGGCTGGTATCCTAACTGCCAATGGTGCTGCCATGGTAATTAAGGAAAATTCCATCCGCAACAACGGACAGGAGATAGGCTTTCAGCGGGTAGGAGTATTCCTCTATCCCCATGGTGAAAGCCAGGTCCTAAAAAATAACATAGAAAGTAACGGCAGCGATGGTATTTTTGCCCGGGAAAGTACTTCTGGGCTCTTGATTGCAGACAATGTTATTACAAACCATTTTAACGGCGGTATTACCCTGGCTTGGGATGAGACCAATGTAACCATAAAAAATAATACAATAACTGATTGCGGAGATGGCAACACCGATGAGCAGGGTGGAATCGTCATTATCCAATCCATGGCCGAGATCATTACCGGAAACACCATTCGAAATAGCAATCCTTCGGGTATCCATTGGGGCTGGACCCCATCCTTTGGGCCCCCGCCGCCACAAATACTAATCAGCGAAAATACAATTGCCAATTCCAGCCGTGATGGCCTATTTCTCTTTTCCCAAGGGCCGGGTGGCTTTATTCCCCCGGATCCCTTTCCCTTAGAACCAACAATCCTTGACAACCAGATCCTAAATAACGGAAGAGCAGGAATTTATGTAAGTAACCTCTACTTTTATTCTCCGGGTAATGCAAATCCAGTGATTCACGACAACAATATAAC
>JAAYTH010000206.1 GCA_012523785.1 Bacillota bacterium
GAGGAAGGTGATGAAGTCGATATGCTTCTCCACCATCAAGACCCATTGGATCCCGGCAGGTTGGGTTATAGAATTACCCACAATGCCTATATTGCATTCTGGTTGGTGATAATGGTAGGGTTTGTTTTGGGAGTTATGGAATTAATGCAGGTGGATATCAATCAATTGCCGGGGCTGCCTAATATGGGCCTTTTGGTCGGAGTCGTGGGTACTATTGTCATGGTGTTATATATGGCATTTTCCGAAAAATTCGTTCGGGCCCAAACCCATGAGGATGTGGAACACAAATTATTCTCCCTGGAGGAGACCCTTATTCACAATGCCCAAGAAACTGCCTTTGTGGGTAGCTGGGTATTCGTGGCCTACCTGGTGTACGAATTGGGAGTATATTTTGCCGGTGGTGAACAGCTGGTGATGGCCGCCATGGCTTCCACGGGTTTGGCAGCTGTTATGTTGGGGGTTTTGGTGGGAATAATACCGGGCTGTGGGCCCCAGGTGATTTTTGTGTCCCTATACCTCAAGGGGATGTTTCCCTTTGCGGCCCTATTGGCCAATGCGGTGTCCCAGGATGGGGACGCCATATTTCCCCTAATAGCTCTGGATCGAAGGGCTGCTTTTTGGTCGACGGTAATAAACACCATCGTGGCTCTAATGGTGGGGCTGACTGCCTATTATATTGAAATACAATACTTATAACTATTTAGGTGTGCCTTATAATGCCGTGGAAAAAGGGGATAGTCCCCGCAGCTGGAATTAACGAGGAGGTTAAAGACCATGTCCAAACCCAACCGGTGGAGAATACTGGCGGTGCTTTTCGTGGCCCAGTTGACCTTTGCCTTTACTTTTCAAAGCATTCCCCCCATTTTGGGTGCTATAATGTCTGATCTGGGCTTATCCCACGGCCAGGCTGGGGCCCTCATGAGCATGTATGCTATACCGGGCATTCTGATATCAATTCCAGCGGGGCTGTTGGCTGATTATTATGGTTATCGGAGGGTGGGCCTCCTTTCTTTGTTTGTTACTGTCCTGGGTACACTTTCAGTGGCCGTCACTAGTATTTTCCCTCTTCTGGCCGGGGGAAGAATGATTGCCGGAATCGGTGGGATGACGGTGGCGGTGTTGGTCCCCCCGGCCCTGTCCCAATGGTTCCCGGCAAGGGAAACCGGGATTGCCATGGGCATTATTAACATGGGAATGCCTCTGGGTACCATACTATCCTTCAACATTTTTAGCCAGCTGGGGCAAAGTTGGGGATGGCGGCTTCCTATCTTGCTGACGGTGGCCGTTGGTGTCGTTGCTTTTATAGCAATGCTCATTGGTTACCCCCGCAGTACAGCTGCAGCCGGGGAGGCGGCGGTGGGGGAGTTTTCTTTTTTAGCAGCCATCGGGCAGGTCAAGGGGCCGGTGTGGTTGGTGGCCGGTGTTTGGTCCGCCTACAATGCCGGGGTGCTTTCTTATTTAACCTTTGCACCTGACTATTATATGTCCCTGGGGATGACATCCAGTTATGCTGGTTTTTTAGCCAGTTTATTTATGGTGGGTGCTCTTTTGAGCCCGATGGTGGGGTATCTCATCGACAAGACCGAGGGTATGGAAATGATGATGATGGGTGGCAACATGGTGGTAATGATTCTATTGCTAATAATATTCCATGGCGGCTGGGATCCTTTGATCCTGGGTTTATTGCTGGGGATGGCAGGTTCCTTTGTGCCGGCACCGGTTTATGCCATCATTCCCCGGCTGGTAGGGCCGGAAAGAAGGGGCTTGGCCTTTGGCATTGTCAGTTCCTGTATGAACATCGGTGCTGCTCTGGGGCCCTTTCTTGTTGGCCGCTACCGGGATCTGACCGGGTCTTATTACTATAGTTTTTTGTTGATGGCAGCCTTCTTGTTTTTAGCGGCCTTCTTTGCCTTGCGTCTACAGATAACGAAAAAACGATTTGGGGAAGATTTTAAAAAATAACTATAGGGGATTGGAAAAACAAGCCTTGACTTTTATCCTTTACCGTGGTAAAGTATTAAACATAGAAAATACCAAGGAAAATGGGGGAGTCAAGGTATGAAAAAATTATGTATGCTGTTGTTAGTGGTAGTGTTGGTCTGCAGTTTGGCAGCGTGTACAACAAATCAAGGGGAAAATGGCGGCGGTGATGTGGAGGGGGAAGAGGAATTAAACGGTGCTGATGGAATTAATACAGTCGTCCCGGGGAAGTTTACCGTGGGCTTTGATCAGAACTTCCCTCCCATGGGTTTTGTCGGTGATGATGGGCAATTTACCGGGTTTGATTTGGAATTGGCGGCGGAAGTTGCCCAACGTCTAAACTTGGAATTGGTACTACAACCTATTGCCTGGGATGCCAAGGATATGGAACTTTCCACCAGAAATATAGACTGCGTCTGGAATGGTTTTACCATGAATGGGCGGGAGGATCTGTACACCTGGACAGAGCCCTACATGGCCAACACCCAGGTCTTTGTCGTAAAGGGCGGTTCGGGAATCGAAACCTTGGCTGATTTGGCCGGCAAGGCAGTGGTGGTGCAGATGGATTCCAGTGCCGAGGCGGCATTAAAGGATAGGCCGGACCTGGTGGAAACCTTTGGTGATTACTTGGCTGCCCCTGACTATGAAAATGCCCTGATGGATTTGGAGGCCGGGGCGGTGGATGCCGTGGCCATGGATGAGGTTGTGGCCAACTACAAAATAGGAAAGGGCGGCGAGGATCTCTATGTGTTGGAGGAGCAACTGGCCGCGGAGGAATATGGGGTGGGTTTCCTCTTGGGCAATGAAGAATTGCGGGATATTGTCCAGTCCACCTTGGAGGAAATGGCAGCCGATGGCATCATGACTGAACTCTCCAATACTTGGTTTGGTAAGGATGTCACCACCATTGGCAAGTGAAGGCCGGTAAAAGAAGTTTAAGGGAAAGGGCTATCCCGGTGATGGCCCTTTCTTTGCTGGGAAAGGTGGTGCTAATATGGAACTTTCCGTATTATTATTGAAACTAACTGAAGGTATGTGGATATCCACAAAGATATTCGTTTTAACATTATTGTTTTCCCTCCCCCTGGGGTTGTTTGTGGCCTTTGGGCGGATGTCAAAAAACCCCTTTATAATGAATATTGTCAAACTATATATTTCCGTTATGCGGGGGACACCATTGGTGTTGCAGTTGATGGTGGTTTATTATGGGCCTTATTTTATTTTTAAATTATCTACCCCCGACCGTTTTCTGGCTGTTATCATCGGTTTTGTCTTAAATTATGCCGCTTATTTTGCCGAAATTTATCGGGGGGGGATTGAATCCATAGACATAGGCCAATATGAGGCGGCCCGGGTGCTGGGGTACAATAAAAGCCAGACCTTTTTAAAAATTATTTTTCCCCAAGTAGTGAAAAGAATTTTACCGGCGGTGACAAATGAGGTTATCACTCTGGTGAAGGATACCTCCTTGGCCTTTGTCATTTCTGTTTCGGAGATGTTTACCCTGGCCAAGGCCATTGCCTCGGCCCAGCGGTCGGTGCTGCCCTATGTGGTGGCAGGTATATTTTATTATGTCTTTAACTTTATTGTGGCGGTTGTTATGGAATGGTGGGAGAATAAATTAGCTTATTTTAGCTAGGGGGATGTCGTGGTGAAGTATTTGGAAATTAGGAATCTGCGCAAAAGTTTTGGGGGGCTGGGGGTGCTGAAGGATATTTCTCTAAAAGTAGAGGAAGGACAGGTAGTGGCCATTATTGGACCCTCGGGTTCCGGGAAATCCACCCTATTGCGGTGTGCTACCATGTTGGAGACCATGGATTCCGGGGAATTGATTTATTTAGGTGAGAATGCTGTCACGACTGGAGATGACGGAAAGATCGTCCTGGCTCCTCCCCGGAAGTTAAGGAAGATCCAGAGTTATTATGGCCTGGTATTTCAAAACTTCAACCTCTTCCCTCATTATTCCGTGCTAAAAAATGTCACCGATGCCCTGATCACAGTACAAAAAAAGAATAAAATAGAGGCATTGGAGTTGGGCCGGGAATTATTGCAGAAAATGGCCTTGGAGGATAAGGAGGATGCCTATCCCCATCAATTATCCGGGGGGCAGCAACAACGGGTTTCCATTGCCCGGGCCCTGGCCCTCAACCCCAAGGTACTGTTTTTTGATGAACCCACATCGGCCCTGGATCCGGAACTGATAGGGGAGATTCTACAGGTTATTAAGGATTTGGCCGCCGAGCGGATGACCATGGTTATCGTGACCCATGAAATTACCTTTGCCCGGGATGTGGCGGATCATATAATTTTTATTGATGGTGGTGTTATTGTGGAGGAGGGGCCACCGGAGGAGGTTATCGGCAACCCCCAAAATGAACGCACCCGGGCCTTTTTGCGGCGCTTTGAGGGATGAAATAGGGATAGGCCGGAAATTGTCCCCCTCACATGTCAAGGTGGTGTGATATAATCCTAGGCAAGTTGTTTGCGGAGCGGTTAATTTTTCCCAGGTTGTTAAAGGAGGGGAAGCAGCATGGCTACCTTTGCGGATTTTATGAAGCTGGACATAAGGGTGGGAGAGGTCATAAGGGTGGAGTCCTTTCCCCAGGCCAGGAAGCCGGCCTATAAGCTTTGGGTTGATTTCGGCCCGGAAGTTGGTATCAAGCAATCCAGTGCCCAGATTACTGAGTGTTATGAAAAGGGGGACTTGGTGGGGCGGCAGGTTTTGGGGGTAGTAAATTTTCCCCCGCGGCAAATTGCTGACTTTAGTTCCGAGGTCCTGGTGCTGGGGGTCTATGCTGAGCGGGGTGTGGTTTTAATTCAACCGGAACAACCGGTGGAAAATGGGGTCGGGTTGGGCTAGGGGGTCCTTGGGCCCTTTTGTTTCCCGGAGATTGGGGTAAAGGAGAACCCGCCGCGGTTTATGACCGGGCGGGTTTATTTTACCTTGGCGGGCTGGGGGGGCAGCCATCCCCATTGCCACCCGGGGGACAGACCTCCGGTGGGCAGTAGCCGTAATGGGTAATTAAGAGCCTTGAGGGGGCACGGACCTCAATTATTTGGCAGAAATTGAGGGTGCACAGGACTGCCGCGGGGGGTTCATTGGGAGATGGGGTTTCTAGGCTGCAGAGGCAGGCAGCCTTTACCGGCTCACAGGAAATATTGGGTCTTGGCCCCTGGGCGGGAAGGTGGAGCTGAACTTGGCTAAAAAAGTCATTTATATGGGCGGTAAATGAGCACAATATGGCCGGGGGTGTTACTGAATCACTAATAAGGCTGATTTCCATTTCCACCTCTTGCCCAATAGTAATGATTGCTAAATTGTCCTCATCGGTCGCTTGGCAGTCGACAATATGGCATTTATTATTTATGATGGCGCATTCGATACGGTCAATCTCATTTAAATCTAGATTGGCACAGGGTTGGCCAGGGCCTTGGGGTATTGGGAACCTTTGAACGGTATTATTTGTTGTAAAACAGTGGTCCAGGATCCTTTCTAATAGTAGGCAGTCTGTTCCCACCGGGAAGGGTTCCGTTTGCCAGGGGACAAAGAGTACATTGTCACTGACTGGATCCCCTGTTCCCAGGGGATTTTCCGTAGGATGAAAGGGGCCGCTGGAACTGCCCCACCAGTTGTCGGTGGCATCTACTTCCCCGGCTGTACCGTTAAAAACACCAAATTGGCCGTTCCC
>JAAYTH010000207.1 GCA_012523785.1 Bacillota bacterium
GTCCCCGTGGTTTAGTAAGTCCCCGTGGTTTACCCGTGGTTTATGCCCGGTTTGCCTGAACCGCAAGAACCGTCCCCGCGGTTTACACAAGAACCGTCCCCGCGGTTTTTGTCCCCGCGGTTTATTCCCCCATGGCTACGTGTTCCACCTGCTCCATGGGAAAGCCCAAAAGTTGCTGCCCTAAGCGGCGGAAGTGTTCGGGATCGCCGCTGGTACAAAAACGATGTTGGGGTACATTGCCCTCCGGTGCCAATAACCCGTCTTGCTCCAGGACTTTTTTAATTTCCCATATGGTGGCCTCGGCCGGGTCAATAATACGGATATCAGGCCCGATGGCCCTTCTGATAATACTGCTGAGGTGGGGATAATGGGTGCAGCCCAGAACTAGGGTATCCACATTGGTGTTGGCTAAAAAAGATAAGTATTCCTCTGCCGCCGCCTCCAGTTCCCTGCCATTGAGCTGACCTCTTTCCACAAAGGGCACAAATAAAGGGCAGGCCTGTCCATAGACCCGGGCCCGGGGCCGCAGCCTTTTAATCGTATCTTGATAAGATCCGGAAGCAATGGTGTATTCGGTGGCCACAATGGCAATTTCACCGGAACGGCTGGCCCCAATCGCTGCCCGGGAACCTGGTTCAATTATGCCGATGATGGGGAGGGAAAATTTCTCCCGCAGGACCGCCAAGGCCGCCGCCGTGGCAGTATTGCAGGCCACCAGCAGGGCCTTTATCCCCTGTTCCACCAGATATTGGCCCACCTCCAGGACAAAGGTCTGGATCCTCCCCCGGGCACGGGAACCATAGGGAACCCGGGCATTGTCGCCAAAGTAGATGATACTCTCCTCGGGCAGCAGGTGCAAAAATTGCCTCACCACCGTCAGGCCGCCAAAACCGGAATCAAAAATTCCCACCGGACTCCTCATCTAACCTTCCCCCCCTTTTTGAATGCAATTCTCCCTTGACCCCCCCCCACTCCTTAAAAACCCATCACACTCTTTCTTTAACAAGTTCGTCCATCATCACGGTAAATATTGTAAATACCCCTTCAGTTAGCATCCACCCATTTCAACACGGCTGGGGACTTTCTTTTGCCCATTGTACATTATCCACCTGTAATTAACAACTATACTAGGATTATTTCTAAACAAGGGGGCACACCCGACCTTCCCCGCGGCCGATGCCAACTGTGGGAGCCTTTCCCCTGGTTGAAGGAGGGCAAAAAAATAAAAGGCCCCAAGGCCTCGATATTATTGGCGCGCCCGGCAGGATTCGAACCTGCGACCTCCGGATTCGTAGTCCGTTACTCTATCCAGCTGAGCTACGGGCGCCTGTATTATTCCTTTGTCATCCCCAACCATTATAGGCGAATTCATCTGCCGGGTCAAATTACCGGAAAATATTGGTGCGGGTGGAAAAATGGCGGAGAGGGCGGGATTCGAACCCGCGGTACGGTATTAGCCGCACAATCGCTTAGCAGGCGACCGCCTTCAGCCGACTCGGCCACCTCTCCGAGACAGGTTTTCATCGGGGTCAATTGGCGGAAGGGGTGGGATTCGAACCCACGGGACCCGCAAAGGCCCAACGGTTTTCAAGACCGCCTCCTTCAACCGCTCGGACACCCTTCCCACACGACTTGCACTTCAGTATACCATGAAATTTACGTCATTGTCAATATCGGTTTTTTCGCCATTTTGGCGCCGGAGGCGGGGATAAAGTGGGGCCCCGAAAGTCATCGCGGTTCAGCCGCACTAGATCATTTCAGATAAACCAAGGTGCCATTTTCGTATACTTTGTGGAGGCTAAAGTCGTGGATCCGGGGCGGGGGATCTTTGAAAATTTCCCACCAGGCCACATTCATCTCCGGTGTGTTCCAGGTTATGCGGTGGGATATGAATATGGCCCTTAGGGGGGCAAGTTCTTCCATAGCCGGGAGCATGTCGGGGTGGAGGGGTAGTTTTACCGCTGTCCGGTCGGAATACCAGGCCACCAGGTGGCCGTCATTGGAAACCACCACTTCATCTTCCTCCACCAGTCGGTTCAAATCTGCCAAGGGCTCGCCAAATTGATCGGCCAGGCGGATGTAGACATTGGCTTCTTCCCACTGGGGTGGGTTGGCCAGGATCAAAAGGACGGTCGAAAGTAAAAGGAGCCCGGCGGCCAGGACCCGCCGCCCCCGACAGAGTTTATCCAATATCCATTTTAGGGCCCCGAGGCCGAAGATAATATTAAAGGGGAGGAAAATAAAGAAAAGACGGGGGATATAATGGATTATTGCCAGGGCACCCACCTGGGCCAAAAGGCAAACCGCCGTCAGGATGTGGATTTCCTTGGCCCTTTGGCCCAGGGGTAAGACAAGGGCCAAAAGGGCCAAAATCATTAGCACCGTGGCTAACCCGGAAAATTTGGGGGTTAAAAACTCTCCCCCGAAGATCAGCAGGGCCCCCTTGATTTTGCTCAAAAGGGCTA
>JAAYTH010000026.1 GCA_012523785.1 Bacillota bacterium
GGGGCATACCCCGCTGGCCTTCAATAGAAGCCATGAGAGCCGTCTCCTCCCCGCAGACGAAGGCTCCAGCCCCTTCCTTAATATGCAGATTAAAACAGAAATCAGTACCCAGGATATTATCACCCATAAGGCCCAGTTCCCTGGCCTGGGCCAGGGCAATTTTTAAACGTTTAATTGCCAAGGGATACTCGGCCCGGGCATAGATGTAACCCTCATTGGAACCAATGGCATAGGCCCCGATAAGCATACCTTCCAAAACACAGTGGGGGTCACCCTCCAGAATACTCCTATCCATAAAGGCCCCCGGGTCACCTTCGTCAGCATTACAGACGACATATTTCTTATCACCCGGTGCCTGGGCAGCAAAACCCCACTTTAATCCAGCGGGGAAGCCGGCACCGCCCCGGCCCCTGAGTCCCGAAGCCTTGATTTCCTCAATAACATCCTCTGGTGTCATTTCACCCAAGACCTTGGCCAGGGCCACATAACCGTCCCGGGCAATATACTCCTCAATTTTTTCCGGATCAATATAACCACAATTACGCAGTACCAAGCGCTGTTGTTTCTTGTAAAAGTCAATTTCTTTATAGTGGGGTACCTGCTCCTGGGTCAATGGTTCTTTAAAGAGGAGACGTTCTACAATCCGCCCCTTCAACAAATGTTCCTCCACCAGTTCCGGAACATCTTCCACTTGGACTTGGCAGTAAAATGTACCTTCCGGGTACACTATGACCAAAGGCCCCATTTCACAAAAGCCATGGCAGCCGGTTTCAACAATTTTAACTTCTTTATCCAAACCCTGCTTTTTTAATTCCTTGTCTAGTGCCTCCTGCACTCCCCTAGAACCCGAGGAGGTACAGCCTGTCCCACCACACACAAGTACATGGGCACGAACCAGTTCCATTCCCTTTCCCTCCCTTGCAAACTATTCCTCTTCTTCGTCAAATCTCGCTACAACCAAATCTTCTACTACTCGTCCGTGCAAAACATGCTCCGCAATCAAGCGTTTTACATCTTTAGGAGTTACCCGCCCATAGGTAACCCGCCTTTCCCCGGGACGCTCAATATCAATCAGGGGTTCCCGTTCACACATCCCAATACAGCCCGTTTGGGTCACCAGGGCATTGATATTTCGGGTCCGCAGTTCTTTTAAAATTTCTGTCATAACCTCCCGGGCCCCCGCCGCTATCCCACAGGTACCCATCCCGACAATGATTTTTATTTCACCGCCAAAACGTTCCTGGAGTTCACCCTTTACCTCTTCCCGCAATTTGCGCAGGTCATCCAAATTCTTTAGGGTCGCCATCCTTCTTCACCTCCATATAACTCATCCAGGCCCTGGGCCATGTATTCTTCCAACCAGCCCAGAACAGCCATATTGTTCAAGGGAATATCCCTACCCAAGGCATCTTTGATTTCCTCCGTATCCAGGATAAAGATCCGCTCCCCCACCCGGTGTTCATAAATCAGGTGTATTTCGGGATTGGCTGCTATAATTGTCATTAGGGTTGCCCCGATGTCTCCCAAGGGGGCCCGATCCCAATGGCTGTGTTGAAAAACAGCCCGTATCCTGGTACCTTTACCTAGCTCTGTATCTATCTCAACTCCACCACCACACCTCTGGGCAGCCATATCCAGGAGGGATAGGCCCAAGCCCACCCGCCGGGTGGTACGGGTCGTGGTAAAGGGGCTGAGGACTTCCTCCACAAACTCCTTTGTCATTCCCCCTCCATTATCCCTTACCTCCAGCAGGAAACGGTCCCGGGATACATCTTCCTCGATGTGTATCTCCACCTTGGTGGCGCTAGCTCCTAGAGAATTTTGGACCAGATCCAGAATATGCAGTGATAGCTCTTCCATACTACTTACTCATACAGGTCCAAGATTTTCGGTATCATATCAGCAGTCAAACGTCCATGGGTGTTGTCATCAATCATCATTACGGGGGCCAGGCCACAGGCGCCCAAACAGGCTACCGGCTCAATGGTAAAGCGTAAGTCCTCGGTGGTTCCCCCCGATTCTATGCCCAGTTCCCGCTGCACCCGATCCAATATCCGGGCCGAACCCCGCACATGGCAGGCTGTCCCTTGACAAACCCTAATGACATGCCGTCCCCGGGGTTTTAGGTGGAATTGGGCATAGAATGTCGTAACACCGTAAACCCTACTCAGGGGCAAGCGGAAACCTTCCGCAATTCGCCTTAGAACTGGTTCCGGCAAATAGCCGAAAATTTCCTGGGCCCGCTGTAAAACCGGTATTAAAGCCCCCCTTTGGTTTTTATACTCTTGCAATAATTCCTCCAAACGCGCATATTCACTGTCGGGAACTGGCTGGTGATTGCAAGCACACATATCTGATAACGACCTCCTTCGCTGGTCAATTCCGCAGAACTTAGAATCAATTTACTTCGGATAGCGGCCCTATCACCACCTTTCTACCTTCATGCCCCGCAAGGGCCTTCTTTATCTCAATAAAGGTGGGTTCCTGCAGGTAAAAATACGTGCAGAACCCACGTTTCAATTGGGAAATGCTGTGGGCATCGGAAAAGGATACAAAACAGTACCGTTCCAAATCAGGGTACCGGGACAAAATATCCGGCATCCTTTCCGGCCACGCTATTTCAAGGGCTGCCACCGCTAGTTCCGGTGGAACAAAACCCAAGTTGGACAAAATGCTAAAAGAGGGTCGATCGACATGGGCCGGGATAACTAATCCACCGTAGGTCAAGGCTTCAGCCACCACCTCCTCCAGGGAGGCCGTCACCGAACTGATCAAGAGGGTTTTCTCAAAATAAAGAATCTCCTCCTCCCCATTGACCACCACTTGGTCACCAAAGACCTCCGGCCGATTAGGCACTCTGGGCAACCGTTCCCGGATGAAGACAGCATAGGCCAAGAGTTGATCCAGGTCCGGGAACAGGCAAAGGACATGCACCTCTTCCCGGGTCTGGACCTCCACTCCCCCAATAACCACTAGATCCTTTTGGGCCGCCCTATCCATTACCGCGGCCACATTGGCGGCAGAATTGTGATCAGTTATGCCAATAATATCCAGGCCCAGTTTTCCCGCCGTCTCCACTATATTAATGGGGCCCATATCCAATTCGGCACAGGGGGACAGCACAGTATGAATGTGCAGGTCGGCCGAAAACCATTTCAGCATGGTTAACCAGACACCCCCAGCCCATACAACCGACCGGCAATCTCATAAGCAGGAAGGGACGTGGTAAGCAGGTTGATACCCTCTTCCTTTGCCTTTATCCTCGTTTCCGGATCGGGTTTTACTCCCCCGGCTATAATGACACCGGCCAGATCCACCAATACTGCCACGGCAATAATATTCTGGTGACC
>JAAYTH010000208.1 GCA_012523785.1 Bacillota bacterium
CGGCGAAGGGATTTGAACCCCCGACCTGTGCATTACGAATGCACTGCTCTACCCCTGAGCTACACCGGCAATAATAGCTTCGTTTCGAAAATAATTATAGCCCAAGGTGGGGTACAAGTCAAGCAGCCTGGCCGCCGGAAAGGTAGAAATTAGAGGGTTACATCCTCCCTCCTGCTTTTCCTAATCCTCACAAGCCGGGCCGATGAGTAAACTATAATTATTAGTGCAATGATACTGGTAATAACATAAAGGGCCGGGATCCTCCTGGCCAGGACAAAGTTTGTCAAGCCCCCGGCCCCAAAGGATACGACCAACATTATGAGGGCGGATTTTAACATATCAAGGGGCCCCAACTCCCGCAGGAGGACGATAAAGGTGGCGGCACAGGGGAAGTAAGCAGTGAGCACTATGGCCGCTACTATTAGTTGCTGCACCGAAAGTCCCAGGGGGGACAACATCCCTACTGCCACATCTTTACGCAAAAATCCCATGAGCAAGGCGGCGATGGCCTCTGGCGGCAAGCCAAAAAGACCCGACAGAAAGGGTGCAAAGACCTTCCCTAGAAAATCAATGAAGCCCGACACATACAGTAGGTTTACAAAAAGCACACCTAAAAGCACATAGGGAACGGCCTCGGCCAAGAAAGCCCGGACCCGCATCCATACCTTTTTCCCCAAAATTAGGGGATGGGGAAAGCGGTAGGGAGGAATTTCCGCAATAAGGGGCAGGCTGGATCCGGGTAGAATGGTATTTAGAACCAAGCCTACCGTGAGCCACATGACGAAAAGTACTCCATATATTATGGCAATATATTGCCAGCCATATCTACCTATCAACCCCACCACCATGGCCGTCTGGGACATGCAGGGGATGCCGATGGAAAGCATGGTGGCACAGATGAATTTTTCCCGCCTACTTTCCAAAACCCTGGTGGCCATGGCCGCCGGGACCGTACAGCCAAAACCCAATATCATGGGAATAATGGCATATCCATGCATACCCAGGGCATGCATGATATTATCGACAAGAACTGCCAGCCGGGGCAAATAGCCCACATCCTCCAGGGTGCTGAGGACAACATAAAAGGCACAGATATAGGGTAACACCATGGCAATGGGGATATAAATACCGGTGGTAAGAAGACCCATGGATATTTCAAAATCTATTTCACCATTAAAAAGATAGCCGATGAGAAGATCGTGTAAGAGTCCTTGGGAACCTAAGGCTAGACTTATTTGGCTGACAGCAGGCCTTACAATACCCTCGAAGAGCGGATCGAGGATGAGATCTATCAAGCCTTCACCTATCCACACAACTAAATTAAAGGATAAATACATAATGATTACGGCCATTATCAACCCACCGATGGGGCGAATACTGGCATCTTCCAGCCGATCCCGAAGGGTAGGGCGCCGCTGGCAAATAGTCTGAACTTCCTTTATAATTTTCCCTATTTGGCTCCAGCGCTCATCGGCGGAAGGTTGGTCCTTCCGGTGCTTCAAGGCTGCCGTTGATGGTTTTTCCCCGTCCTCCAGGGCGGATATTTTATCCATGAGGACATCTATACCCTCACCCGTCAAGGCACTGGTTGCTATCACCGGTACCCCCAAAATATCCTGGAGTTTTTCCACATCAATACTTATGCCTTTATGCTTGGTTTCATCCCAGAGGTTAAGGGCCACCACCATAGGTATGCCCCTTTCCAAGAGTTGGAGAGTTAGATAGAGGTTGCGCTCCAAGTGGGTAGAGTCTACAACATTTACAACTATATCCCCCTCTTTTAGCTTATCATCCAGCATACTGACAGCCACTTCTTCTGCTTTACAAGTGGCATCAAGGCTATAGGTTCCAGGGGCATCTATAACTTCCCTTATTTCACCACTTCTTAACACTGTAGAGCCCTGGGTGAATTCCACCGTTGTACCACCATAGTTGGATATGATCACCTGGGTACCGGTAAGGCGGGAAAACACCGCACTTTTCCCGACATTTGGGTTTCCAAAGAGTAATATCTTCATAAATCTAACCCTTTCC
>JAAYTH010000209.1 GCA_012523785.1 Bacillota bacterium
AAAGAAATCTTAAAATCACCTTCAGCCATGGAAATTATCCACCTCCCGGGGATCATATAATACTAGGGATTAACTATTGGGGTAGAAGATTGAAGAAAACAGCCCCCTTTAAGCCGATGGCTCAAAATACTTCTGCTCCAGGTCCTCCAGGTGGTGAAAAATATGGACCAGATCTTCCCCAAAGTTGAGTAAAACATAGCCGGTGATGTTGTCCTTGGTTTCTTGGCCAATAACCCGCTTTTCCAGAAGCAGGGATAACTTCCTATTTAGTTCTGTATGGCTCATTTCCGGGATGCTTTCTAAAATGTTGATGTAACGATGATTGCCATAATGGATGGATTTTAGTATTTCCGGCACCCAGCGGAGCCTGATTAAATCGTGGATAATTTGAAAGCCATTAAAAATCCTTTTCAGCAAAAACACCCCCACGAACATATTTGTCCCTTTTTGTTACTTGCATTCTATGTTATAATGTAATTAAATACAAATACAGATAAACATTAGGAGGTTTGATCAATGGAACACTTGGATTTAACACAGGAATACTTGGCAAACCTAGGTGTGTTACTGGTAAAGCTCCACAATATCCATTGGAACGTGGTAGGCAAACATTTTATGAAGATCCATGAGTTTACAGAGGAACTCTATGATCAAGTATTTGAAGACTTTGACGAAGTAGCCGAACTCCTCAAAATGAAAAAGGTAATGCCCCTTTCCACCCTGGAGGAATATTTGGAGGTTTCCTCCATCGAAGAAGTAGCTGCCAAGGATTTCACCCGGGAAGAAGCCCTGGAAATGCTTAAGGCCGATCTGGAAACAATGCAGGCTCTGGCCACCGATATCAGAAACCTGGCCGATGATGAGGGGGATTTTGAAACCGTTGCCATGTTCGAAGACTTTGTCGCCTTCTACAGCAAAAACATCTGGTTTACCGATGCCATGCTGAAATAGTTTTCAGGTTAGTAACTACCGGCACCCTTATCCAGGGTGCCTTTTTTATTTAAATAGATGGCCCCGACACTGCAGTGCAGGCACTAAAAAAAGCGGGGCTTGGGCCCCGCCCCTTATACATCTTCCTGGGATGCATAGACTGCATCGGCCGCTGCCAGACCCTCCTCCACCGTGGCCCTAAAGCCCTGTTCCTTAAGGGCCGAAGCCAGGGCCGCCAGGGCCAGGGTCACATTTTTGCGGTGGGAGTTGGCACCCATGAGGCCCACCCGCCAGATCTGTCCCTGGACGGGACCCAGGCCACCGCCAATTTCAATACCATATTCTTGCAGGAGAAATTGTCGCACCGCCCCATCCTCAACCCCGTTGGGAATCCCGACGGTAATCAAACTGGGCAGGAGGTACTCCGGCTGGGCAAAGGGCTTTAACCCTAAACCCCGAATCCCGGCACAGAAGGCCCGGGCATTGAGATCATGCCGCTTCCAGCGGGCCTCCAGCCCTTCTTCAGCAACAATTCGCAGGGCCTCCCTCAGGGCATAGACCATGCTGATGGGGGCCGTGTGATGATAAAACCGCTCCTTACCCCAGTAGCGTTCAATCATGGTCAGATCCAGATACCAGCTGGGCACTTCCGTCCTGCGACTATTAAGCACCTTCCGGGCCTCCTCGTTAAAACTGATGGGAGACAAGCCCGGTGGACAGCTGAGGCACTTCTGGGTGCCACTATAGGCGGCATCGACCCCCCATTCATCCAATTTGAGGGGAGCCCCACCTAAGGAGGTAACACAATCAGCCACCAAAAGGGCCCCATGGCGGTGGGCTATGGCAGCAATCTCCTTTAGGGGTTGGAGGATTCCAGTGGAGGTTTCGGCATGGACGAGGCCCACTAATTTGGCAGCGGACATATCCCCCAAAGCATCCTCCACCTGTTCCGGTTCAATGATCCGCCCCCATTCCCCTTCAATAACCTTCACTTGGGCACCACAGCGGTGGGCAATATCCACCATCCGCCGGCCAAAATACCCACAAACACCTACGATTACCTTATCCCCGGGCTCCAAAAGATTGGATAGGACCGTGTCCATGCCAGCACTTCCCGTTCCCGACATGGGCAGGGTAAGATCATTTTCCGTCTGGAAAACATAGCGCAGCAATTCCCCCGTTTCATCCATAAGCTGGAGAAATTCCGGATCCAGATGCCCCAGGAGGGGTGCAGCCATCACCCGCAGGACCCGGGGGTCAACACCACTGGGCCCCGGCCCCAACAGCACCCGTTCCGAATGCACTAGATCAGTATATTCCCTTTCCAATTGTAACAATTTAAATCCCCCCTTCTAGTTATTCCCGCAAAGAACAGCAGCGCAAATGAAGCCTTTATCCATTTCTACTAGTATTCTCCCTTCTTTTCCCCTTTTCCTGCCATTAAAATGAAAATTGCCGGGAGGAAAGGGAACCAGGGGTGAAGAATCTAGTTTCATAAACCGGAAATTATTTTCGGGGAGGGAAGTCCCGTGCACAGTTTCCGCTTTATCCATACCGGGGATCTCCATCTGGGCAGCCCCCTCAAGGCAGTGGGCAAAGTCTCGGAGGAACTGCAGCAATCCTTGCTGGAAAGCACCTATAGGGCTATAAGAAAAATTGTAGACAGTGCCCTAGAATATCAGGTTGATTTTGTCCTAATATCTGGTGATATTTATGACAATGAGGCCCGTTCGGTGAGGGGAAACCGTTTTTTCGCGGTCCAGATGGAACGCCTGGCCCAGGAAAATATCCCGGTCTTTGTTATCTACGGCAATCACGACCCCATCGGCAAAAGTATTGACTATTTTAGGTTGCCTGAAAATGTTAAAATCCTGGGGGCAGCAGAAGTGGAAATGTGTACCCTAAAAGACCCTTCCGGCCGGGGGCGGGTTAGAATTATAGGGCAGTCCTATGCCGCCCCTTCGGAAACAAGGAAAATCCACCTCAACTACCAACCCCCGGCCGATGACCTCATCAACATCGCCCTGCTGCACACCGGACTGAATCCCAGTGCCAATGCCTATGTACCCTGTTCCCCCAAGGAACTTAAAAGACAGGCCGGTATCCACTACTGGGCCCTGGGACATATCCATTCCCCCACCATCATAGACGACGGCCATCCCGTCATTGCCTATTGTGGCATCCCCCAGGGGAGGGATGTGGGTGAAACCGGTATCAGGGGCTGCCTTTTGGTGGAAATTTCAGCCTCCACAGCAGCCCAGGTAAACTTTATACCCACCTCAGCCATCATCTGGTTGACCCCCAAGATCACCCTAGACCCGGGCCAAGCCCTAAACAATTTAGATGACCTGACGGATCTACTGCTAAAGGAGGGGCAAAAAATCATAGCCACCCCTCCCC
>JAAYTH010000027.1 GCA_012523785.1 Bacillota bacterium
AAATTAAATCCAGCCTTTAGCCTTCATGGCCTGGGCTATCTTATCAATGGCCACCATATAGGCAGCTGTCCGCATGTCCACATCCCGTTCCACATGCATATTGTATACATCATGGAAGGCTTGGGTCATGTTGACTTCTAATTTTTCGCTGACTTCCTCTTCCGACCAGTAGTAATTTTGTAGATTTTGCACCCACTCAAAATAGGAGACTGTGACCCCACCGGTATTTGCCAATACATCGGGAACAAGTTTAATTCCCCGTTCCGCCAAGGCCTTGTCCCCACCGGGTGTAGTCGGCCCATTGGCCCCTTCGATTACGTATTTGGCCTTAAACCGGGGGACGTTTTCTTCCGTAATCTGGTTTTCCAATGCACAGGGGAAGACTACATCGGCATCGACTTCCAGGGCATACTTGGTATCGGGAAAGAATTCCTTTTCTCCCGGATAATCCTTGAGGTTTTCCGGGTTTTCTTCTGCATATTCGGCTAAATCCTTTACATCTAAACCGTCATTATTGTATATGGTACCGGAAATATCACTGATGGCAACGACCTTACTGCCTAATTCATAGATATGCAGGGCTGCACTTTTACCTACATTACCGAAACCCTGGATGGCCACCCGAGTTTCCTTGGGATCAAATCCCTCCGCCTCGGCAAAATTCCGAAGGGTAAGCATAATCCCCCTTCCGGTGGCAGGACCGCGTCCGACAGAACCACCGACTATAATAGGTTTGCCAGTTATCACCCCGGGGGCATGATGGCCCACGACCTTGCTGTATTCATCAGCCATCCAACCCATGACCTTGGGATTAGTGCCAAAATCCGGGGCCGGAACATCCTTTAGGGGCCCAATGAAAGGGGATATGGCCCGTATGTACTCCCGGCTGACCCGTTCCAATTCCCCCTCAGATAGTTTATGGGCATCAATGGCAACACCGCCCTTGCCGCCACCATAGGGCAAATTGGTGATGGCACACTTAAAGGTCATCCAGGCGGACAGGGCCTTGACTTCCTCGGCATAAACACCCTGGAAAAAGCGAATTCCCCCCTTGGCTGGCCCCAAGGCATCATTGTGATGGGCACGATAGCCCTTGATAATCTTGATGGAGCCGTCATCCATACGCACCGGAAACGAGACCTCGTAAAAGCGTAGGGGTTCCTTTAATATTTCATAGACAATGGGCTCTGTCCCCAAAGCGTCGCATACCTTTTTGATATGTTCCTGCACGTTTTTTAAAACATTATTTTTTTCCCCACCCATTATACAATTACCTCCTTTTTTAACATCTTGTCCAACTCCCGCCCCTGATAGCTCCCTTCGCTTATCTCCTCCTTTACAGTAGCACCTGCATCCCTTATGTGACAAATTGGGAAACCAGGGTTCAACCTTTACCACAGGTCCATAAGGCCCTGTTGCCTGGTTGATGGTTCTTCTACTATTAGATATTCTGTCCAGGTCTCTAATTTCCTCCTTCCTTTGATAAAAAAAGGACAATTATATTTTTTTATAGGAGTGCCCTCCCCGGGCCCAGTGCTAATTTTCTTTTCTTTTAGGGGGGGTAATTATCATTTGGGTGTCATAATCGTAGATTTCCATATTAACCGTCAGCCTATCGTCTGAGCCCATGCTTTTCCCACTAAGTGCCAGGCGCCGCAGACGGAGCCCCTTTTTATCGATCCATAATTGGCAAGCAAAATCCTGCCAAAAGGCCTGCCATAGGGGATTACTGACCTTTGCTAGCCTTCCCTCCAAAATATAACATTTTTGCCCGGCAATTGTTTTTTCGCCGGTTACCTGCCCGGAGTGGAAGCCGCGTAAATCCTGAAGGGGAGTCTGGGAAAACAACACCGTCTCCCGAAGCAAGGAAGGACCCTGGCTAGCCTGGAATTCCAGCCAGTTATCCTGGGGATCCTTGATCATATATACATCACCAATTACGTATGCCTCCAGGAAATTTCCCAATGTCTCACCTTTAATATAATATCGATCCGGAGCATTCCAGATCCCTTCCACTTGGGTCAAGAGGAGCTCCTTACCATCAATAATGCTGAGGGCAGTAAGGTCATAGGCATAGGCCTGGGCCCCCTCTAAGTTATCCAAACCACTCCTGACAATCTCTTCCGGCTCCCGGAACAAATGCTTTGGTTGCCAAGTGGAAATCCCTATTATTGTTAAGAATAAGAGCACCGACAATAAAAAAACACGCCGCCAAATGTTATCGGTTAAAAAACCTTTTAACATCTAAAACACCTCCCCCGTTGACCTTTCCTAAATTCTAAGCCGGGGGAGGAGACTTTAGAACTCCAGCTTGGGGTCTGCCAATTTTGTCTTTTCTTTAAACACAGGCCAATAGTTTCTTCCCTCCCACCCCCTTCACCTATAATCCCTTCCGCCGCATAGACCAGGAAGGGGATGCTTCCTTTAAGGCTGTTACATACTCACTGGTAACAAAGGCAGAACCCAGCTCAATTCCCCTCCTATTGTCCCCATGGAAATCAGAACCCCCGGTAATGAGTAAATTGTGCCTTTGGGCCAACCTATATAATCTACGGCTTGTCCTGGCATTATGTTGGGGGTAATAGACTTCCAAGCCCCGCAATCCTGCCGCGGCAAGTCTTATAACCACTTCTTCCCTTATCCAGCCGGGATGGGCCAACACCGGAACTCCCCCTAGAGCCTGAATAAGTTTTATTGCCTGGATAGGGGTATATTTCAGCCGAGGGACATAAGCCGGGCGGCCGCTGCCAATGTAACGGGTAAAGGCCTCATCCACTGAGGATATGTAGCCCCCTTCGACCATGGCCCGGGCCAAATGGGGGCGGCCCACGGCTCCCCTCCCGGCAATCTCTAGCACCCGGGGCCAGGATACCCGTAAACCCAATTCATTTATCCGTCTGGTCATCTTTTTAATCCGTACGAACCTTGCCCGCCGTAATTGGGCCAGGGTATGCCGTAATTTACTGTGGCGATAATTTATAAAATAACCCAGAATGTGAAACTCTTCTCCCCCGGCTTCTGTACTTAATTCCACCCCCGGAATAACATGCAAACCCCATTTACGCCCGGATCGCAGGGCCCGGGCCACACCCATAACCGTATCATGATCAGTTATGGCAATGGCCCTTAGCCCCAAGGCTACAGCCCTCAATACCACCTGTTCCGGGGTTAATGATCCATCGGAGGCCCTAGTGTGAACATGCAAATCCGCCGGCACTTTTAATCCCCCCAATTCTATGTACACCATGTATTTTCACAAAAAATAGCCTGTCTATCCCGGGTGGAATAAACAAGCCTTGTCCTAACTAATGGCAAAAAATTAATGGATTAATGCTAGCGGGGCTCCACGATCAATTTAATGGCCGTCCTTTCCTCGCCGTCAATTTCTATATCTGTGAAGGCAGGAATACATA
Organism: Bacillota bacterium; assembly: GCA_012523785.1. GTDB lineage: Bacteria > Bacillota > DTU030 > DTU030 > DTU030 > JAAYTH01. The sequence goes on from JAAYTH010000027.1 coordinate 3,414, forward strand.
TTAGATCTACACCTCCAGGGGCTACAAAACCTCGAGCGATAGCCACTGCTTTCACTGCCTGGTTGAGGGCCCCGGCACCGATGGCTTGAACTTCAGCACCTCCACGTTCCCGAAGTACACCCGCTAAAGCACCTGCTACTGAATTTGGATTCGACCGAGCTGAGACTTTTAAAATTTCCATCCCTGTTGTGCCTCCTTTAATCTATCTATTTCAATAGTTGCTCCGCCAACTCCCCCAACCTCAGTTGTATCTAAAAGATGTATTCGCGAGAATCAGTGAAAATCCTTCCCCTATTTGGAAACAAAACTAAAATTTTATAGCATTGCGCCATCTTCCCCTAGCCATACTCAATAATTCTTTCAATCCTACGGCCCAAACCTGTAACCTCGTCAATATCAATTACAATTCCGTTCAACACGCCGGGCCCCTTGGCGGGTCTAAAACGCTGGGGCATTTGGGTGATAAATCTCTGCAAAGCCCTGTCCTTCTCTACACCAATGACACCCTCTGCCGGCCCAGTCATACCGATATCGGTAATATAGGCAGTACCGCTTTTTAAAATACGCTCATCGGCGGTCTGAACATGGGTATGGGTACCAAAAACAGCAGTAACCCGGCCGTCTAGATACCACCCAAAGGCTTGTTTTTCCGCTGTGGCCTCGGCATGGAAATCAACTAAAATAACCTTAGTTTTCTCCTGCAGCAGTGGGAGCAACTTGTCGACACCCTGAAAGGGGCAATCCAGATCCCTCATAAAGACACGTCCGGAAAAGTTTGCCACGGCAATGGGAATCCCCCCGGACACCTCTATAAGGGCCCAACCCCGTCCCGGGGTTCCCGGGGGATAGTTTTCCGGCCGGATTAAGCGCGGTTCCCGGGAGATATAGGGCACTATCTCCTTTTTATCCCAAATGTGATTTCCCGAGGTTATAATATGCACCCCATAGTCAAAAAGTTCTTCGGCCAAGGTGGGTGTAATGCCAGCACCACCCGCTGCATTTTCACCATTGGCGATGATGAGCTCCGGGTGGTACCGGGTTTTCAATTCCGGGAGCAGCCTTTCCACCAGCCGCCGTCCTGTACGGCCTACGATGTCGCCAATTACCAAAACCTTCAAGTTGTTTTCTCCCTCCAAAAACAATCTAAATTTTAAAGAAAAAATAGGCGGTAAAACCGCCTACAATCATCTATTTCGCATACTCTATGGCCCTAACTTCTCGAATGACATTAACCTTAACTTGGCCGGGGTAATCTAACTCCCCTTCTATCTTCTTCACTATATCCCTTGCCAAACCTACCGCTGCCAAATCATCAATCTTTTCCGGTTTAACCATTATCCTCACTTCACGTCCAGCCTGGATAGCAAAGGCTTTATCGACGCCGGTGAAGGAATCAGCAATTTCTTCCAGTTTCCGAAGACGTTTGATATAGGCTTCCAGGGTTTCCCGTCGGGCCCCCGGCCGGGCAGCAGAAATTGCATCGGCCGCCTGAACCAAAACAGCCTCCAGGGAATTGGCTTCTATGTCGCCATGGTGGGCGGCGATGGCATGAATAACCTCCGGTGATTCACTATAGCGCCGGGCCAGATCCTCCCCTATTTTCACATGGGGTCCCTCCACTTCATGATCAACAGCCTTGCCGATGTCATGGAGGAGCCCCGACCTTTTGGCCAGTTGGACATCAGCACCTATTTCAGCCGCCATTACCCCGGCCAGATGGGAAACTTCCAGGGAGTGCCGGAGAACATTTTGACCATAACTGGTGCGGAATTTAAGGCGACCTAAAAGCTTGATCAATTCGGGGTGAATTCCATGGACATTAGCATCAAAGGTGGCCTGCTCACCCTCTTCACGAATGTGCTCATCAACTTCCTTTTTTGCCTTTTCAAACATTTCTTCAATCCGGGCCGGATGAATACGACCGTCGGTAATAAGTTTTTCTAGGGTCACCCGGGCAATTTCACGCCTGATGGGATCAAAACCTGACAAGATGACAGCCTCAGGTGTATCATCAATAATGAGATCAATCCCCGTCAATGTCTCCAGAACGCGAATATTCCTGCCCTCCCTGCCGATGATCCTACCCTTCATTTCGTCATTAGGTAGGGAAACGACAGACACAGTTGTTTCCGCCACATGGTCGGCGGCACAACGTTGAATGGCCATGGCAATATGCCTCTTGGCCCGCTTTTCAGCTTCTTCCCTGGCTTGATTTTCAATTTCCTTGATCATCATTGCTGTTTCATGGCGTATTTCCTTTTCAGTATTTGTTAAAAGTATATTCTTGGCCTCTTCCGATGTCAAACCTGACAAGCGTTCCAATTCTGCCACTTGTTCCCGATACAGTTCCTCCAGGTCATCCTTCCTTTTTTTAACCTCCGCTTCCCTGGAGGCAACGGTATTTTCCTTTTTTTCAAGTGATTCTACTTTACGGTCCAAGGATTCTTCCCTTTGCATTAACCGTCTTTCCAGACGCTGAAGTTCATTTCTCCGTTCCCTATACTCCCGCTCCTGCAGGGTGCGAAGCCTGTGAACATCTTCCTTAGCTTCCAGGACTATCTCCCGTTTCTTGGCATGGCCATCTTTTTCCGCTTCTTCTAGGATTCTCTTGGCCGCCTCTTCAGCAGATACTATCTTGGCCTCGGCTATATATTTACGGGCCCAATAGCCCGCTATTAAAGCCAGCAGAGCAACTACAATCGTTGATAGAATTTCATAATTCAAATTTCTATTCACCTCCCCTCCTCTAAACATTCTTGTTCGTAAAATAAGCCGAGTCGGAGCTCGGCTTTCCAGAAGTATTTCTTCCTAATCCATCTACTCCCTAAGGTTTCACCCCTAAAACTTATAGTCTCATTTTGGGTTCTCATTCTTACATAACCGGGGATTAATAACGGTTTCCTAAAACCCCACCGCCCACCAGGCTGGAGTTGTGTTTCTCACCCTAAATTGTAAAGGGTTTTACAGGTATTGTCAAGGAATAGCAAACCGGTGCCAATTACCACTCCGCCGGGGGTAAAATCTCCTCCAAAACCCGCCTGCTTATCTCTGTTGGAAAACCCTTCCTCATCAGAAATGAAGCCATGCGGCGGTAAGTCTTAGACCTATTAGCCCGGGAAAAAGAGCGTATTTTTTTCCTGGCTAAGGATAAGGCCCGTTCCATTTCTTGGCTATCTGATATTTCTCCTAGGAGTTCCACAGCCAGGCCGCGATCTATCCCCCGGGATAATAGCTCCTGCAGCAGGCGCCTTGAACCATAACCCCGCCTCTCAATCAACAATTCTATTAAACTGCGGGCATAAGCCTCATCATTTAAATATCCGTAGTCTACCATTACAGGGATAATCTGGTCAATGGCATCTGAAGAAAACCCTTTTCGCTGCAAACGCTGCCGGAGTTCTTCCACACTATAGGAACGGTAGCTGAGCAGTTTAAGGGCATACTGCCTGGCCTTAGCTGGTTCAGCAGACAATTCTCCCACTCTCCCCCATCTCACTCAGCTTCCTTTTCTCCGCCTGCCGGAAGATCAAACATTTCCCGAAGCCGGTTCTCCAGTTCTAGGGTTATTTCGGGATTTTTCCGGAGGAATTCCCGGGCATTTTCCCTCCCCTGCCCCATCCTGGTATCCCCATAGGAATACCAAGCACCGCTCTTTCTGATTATATCTTGGTCCGCAGCCAAATCCAGAATGCTTCCTTCCCGGGAGATACCTTGCCCATAGATTATATCAAACTCCGCCTGTTTGAAAGGTGGTGCAACCTTGTTTTTAACCACCTTGACCCTAACCCTGTTCCCAATGAATTCATTGCCCTGTTTTAGGCTTTCAATCCTCCTTATTTCCAGCCGTACTGAAGAATAAAACTTCAGGGCCCGGCCGCCGGGGGTAACCTCCGGGTTACCAAAGATAACCCCCACTTTTTCCCTAATCTGGTTGATAAAAATAGCAGTAGTATATGACTTACTAATGGCACCCGACAGCTTGCGCAGGGCCTGGGACATTAGCCGTGCCTGAAGGCCCACGTGGGAATCACCCATTTCACCTTCCAGCTCTGCCCGGGGCACCAGGGCAGCCACCGAATCTACCACAACAGCATCAACTGCGCCACTCCTCACCAGGGCCTCGGCAATTTCCAGGGCTTGCTCCCCCGTATCGGGCTGTGATATGAGGAGGTTGTCCACATCGACACCAAGATTCGCCGCATACACCGGGTCCAAGGCATGCTCCGCATCAATGAAGGCAACATTTCCGCCTTTTTTTTGTGCTTCGGCAATAATATGCAGGGCTACGGTGGTTTTTCCCGAAGCCTCAGGGCCATATATCTCCACTACCCGTCCCCGGGGAATACCGCCAACACCCAAAGCCAAATCAAGGCTCAATGTTCCGGTGGGAATTACCTCCACATTCATTTTAGCTGCTGCTTCCCCCAACCGCATAATGGAGCCTTTTCCGAATTGCTTTTCAATCTGCAATAATGCCATTTCCAATGCTTTTTCTTTTTGCTTCCCCACTTCACCCTCTCCTTTCAGACTGCTTTTTTAAATAGGAAAACGCCGCAGCACCTTGTAAATGGGCCCTGCCGGTGTCAATACACTTTGGACAAGGGCAATTTCCCGGGCCACAAAACTTCCATAAAGGGTTTCCGGCTGTAAATGCCCCCCTGCCTGCAACTCAGAACTGACGGCCATGGGTGTACGAAATCTCCCCAAGGTTACATGGGGAATAAAGGATCGCCTTTGAATATAAAACCCATGCTTCTGCAAAGCGTCCCCCAGATATGTATAAAGTGATTGCAACTTCAGGGATCCTGTGCTAACCCCAGCCCATAATACCCTTATTTTACCCCGGGGGGGGAAATACCCTAGCCCACTGACGTCAACCCTAAAGGATTTTAACCGGGGTGTGTCCTCTATACAGGAATATAGTCCTTGTATTTTCTCTGTATTTAAATCCCCTAAAAAATATAATGTCAGGTGCATATTTTCTTCTTTAACCCATTTTATCCCCCGCCCCAAAAAGGATAGCCTTCCCTGCAGTTCCCCCAACTGTTCCCGTAGGGCAGCGGGCAGCTCAAGGGCCAAAAAAACCCGCATTTTCTTCAGTTTCATCACCCTCCCCGGCCCTGGAAAAAATGGTGCGGCGAAACTCAAACCCGGCCCGGCGATAATAAAAGTATATGGTATCAGCCGCCAGCACCCTCCATCCCTCTTCTTCATCACTATAGTGTAGCATTACCAAGGTGTAGGGAATCTCTTCCCTACTTTGTAGGCCCCGGATCCCCGCCCCTCCGGAGGTCCCGGCATTTATAACAATAGTGTCCTCTATTTCCCGTATAAGGGTGGAGTGGGTATGGCCGTGAAGTATTACCGGCACCCGCCCCACAAAGGGCATCGCCAGTCGCCAATCATGGGTGGCCAAAAGGTCGGGGCTAGTAACCGCCAGGAGCCCCTCCACTTGTTCAACAGCAGTTTCAAGCTCTGCAGGACTGGTTGGTGTCATGGTAGCCCTAGTGGCCGCCGGATCAGGGACCCCCAGGATCCGCAATCCAGATACCTCCACTATTTCCCCCCCAAGTAAGGTAACAGCAGGTATGTCCTCTAAATGCTGGGCAATGGTGGGGGAATCGTGATTCCCCAAGGCAATCAGATAGGGAACCGGCAAGTCATCGAGCCTAGTCAGTAATTCCGCTTCCAAGGGGCTGCCAAAATCAGTAAGATCTCCGGTATCTATGACCAGATCGACGGCAAAGGTGTGGACAATTCTATCCACTAGGTTTAGTGCCACCGGGTTATTATGAATATCCGAAACATGCAGCACCTTAAGATCGGTATCCTCCAATCCCACCTGCCCCAGATTCTCCACTTGCTGGAGGAAATCATAGAGGTTAGAGGACATGACCCGCACATGTTCGGCCAAATTCTCAACCCCGGTAAAGGCTTCTTGGGCCAGGTCCACCATCCACGGCGCCGCCTGCAGCATACCCCGGTACTCGGGGTTTTTGAACCCGCCCGGGGAAAAGGTGCTGACTGTTAAGACCAAAAGCAAGAGCATCACAATAAGGCCACAGCCACCTCCCCTAAGGAAGTCCTTCCAGTGTTTAGGCCCAACCAGTGCTGCCCCCAGGCCTCCCCCCAGGGCCGCCAAAAACAAAAGCCGCAAAACAAAACCGAACAGAATTATCCGGGCTGGATAAAGAAGCCTTTCATATATTTGTTCCTGGGACATACCGGAAAAAACTAGCCCCCGCAAACCTTCTAAATCTACACTCTGAAGGGATACCGACAGCCGGAGGGGGGAAAAGTGGGTCCGGGCCCGGACAAATCCAAAGGGTGGGAAGTGAAATTCACTGCGGCCGAAGTCACGAAAGCTAATGGATACTTGTATTTGAAATGCATCCAAGGCATAATTTGATTGTCCTAATAAGGCAACCAAGAGTAAAGCCGATATGATAGATAGTACCCACATATAAGGAGGTCCTTCTTTTATTGTTCCTTTTCCCCCTTTTACCCGTCCAGATATCCTTGCAAATACCTGCGGACATAATTGAGGGCCACCTGGCTAGCCCTATTTTTTACCACCTGCCGTGGGCCGCGGAGATTGTTTTTTTCCAGGTAGGTTTTATTCCCAGTGGCCAGGGCCACATATACCAACCCCACCGGTTTATCAGGCCCTTCTCCGCCGGGGCCAGCAATCCCGGTCACTGCCAACCCCAGGGAGGTAGGACCCAATTCTCGCACTCCAATTGCCATGGCTTCCGCCACCTGGCCGCTCACCGCACCATACTGTAAAATAAGACGGGGATCCACCCGGAGAAGGTTTTGTTTTGCTTCATTGCTGTAGCTAATTACGCCATAGTTAAAATAAGCCGAACTACCTGGAACCTGCGTCAAACGATGGCCGATCAACCCCCCGGTACAGGATTCGGCAACACTTATCGTCATGCCCTTTTCAAGCAGCAGCCTCCCCACTGCCCCCTCCATTGTTTCCTCATCTGCCGCAAATATATACTGGCCAACTAAGTGTCTGATCACCGTCTCCATCTCCGCCAAAAGCCCCTGAGCTTCCTCCAACAAGTCAGCCTTGGCCGTCAGGCGCAGGTGCATTTCATTTTTCTTGGCCAAGGTGGCCAGGGTGGGGTTTTCTTGTTTTTCCAACAACGGTTGCAGCACCGTCTCCAAGTAGGATTCCCCAATACCATATAATTTTAGTATTCGGGATTTAATAACCTGGCGATGGCCTACTAATAGGCCCTCCAGGCGAGGGATGACTTCATTTTCAAACATAGGCACCATTTCAAAGGGGGGCCCGGGGAGGAGAACCATGATGCGCCCTTCCTTTTCCAACATCATACCCGCCGCAGTGCCATTGGGATTGGGCAGCACTTGGGCCCCGGCGGGAAAATAGGCTTGCTTAATATTATTCCTTGTCATCTTTCGCCCCCGGCTGGCAAAAAGACAACGCAAATTAGCTAGCACGGAGGTATCTAAAATTAGCTCCAATCCCAGAAAATCAGCCAATGTCTCCCGGGTCAAATCATCCATAGTCGGCCCCAATCCACCGGTGAGGATAATAAGATCCGAACGCTGCCACCCCAAGGCTATGACCTCCCGCAAACGCTTGGGATTATCGCCAACAGTGCTAGTGTAATAGACATCAACACCCAAACCCGCCAGTTGTTCACTGAGATAACAAGCGTTAGTATTTACAATCTGCCCCAAAAGCAACTCCGTACCTACGGTGATAATTTCTCCCTTCATAGTTCGACCTTCCTTCTTTCCCTTACCTACATTTTTCGCCGCAGCCCGGCCAAGAACCTTCTTATTGTGCTGTAGATTCTGATCTTTTATTAAAAAGAAGCAGCCCGCCGGCCACTAGCGCCCTTATTTTATGCCAGACGGGCCTTCGGGGAAGGCTTGTCCCCGGAATGGATGAACTGCCGCAGGGATTCCCCCGATAATTTTTCCTCCCGGAATAATTCCCCACTGACCGTTGTCAATATATCGATCCTACCCTTTAAATCCTCCGTAACAATTTTTTCCTGTTCCCTTAAAATCCTAGTCACTGCCCGGTGGAGCAGGCTTTGGGGCAGGCTGTCCCTAGCCACGATTCCCAAATAGGACATGCCGGCAAAGACCATCTGTTGGGCCAAACGGGCCGCCTCGCTAAAATCATTGCTGGCACCGGTGCTCCGGCTGTGAAGGAGCATTTCTTCCGCAATAGCCCCGGCAACCAACACCTGTATCTGCTCCTCCAAATGCTGTTTAGTCAAAAGATAAGAGTCTGTTTCCGGCATCTGCCGTATATAGCCCAGGGCCTCCCCCCGGGGTACGATGGTAACCGTCGACACCGAATTGGGCCTAACCAGTTCGCTAATAATTGCATGTCCAGTTTCATGGATGGCCGCCCTTCTTAAATCCTCTTCACTGGGGCGCCGATCTAGTTTTTCCCCCATCATTACCTTATCAATAGCCTCAACCAAATGCCGCTGTTGCAACTTCTTGTCCCCACCCCGCAGAGCAAAAATGGCCGCTTCATTGGCCAGGCTTTCCAAATGGGCACCGGAAAAACCGAAGGTTTGCCGGGCAATATCTTCTAAATCAACATCCGCCGCTAAAGGTTTATTGTCGGTATGAAGTTTAAGAATTTGTAGCCGGGCCCCCTTATCAGGCAATTCAACCCTGATTATCCGGTCAAAGCGCCCCGGCCGCAAGAGGGCTGGATCCAAAAGGTCCGCCCTATTGGTAGCCGCCATCAGTAGGATGCGCACTTCATCAGTGGTCGAAATCCCATCCATTTCCACCAACAACTGGTTTAGGGTCTGATCATATTCCAGATGCCCCGAATGTTGTCCCCGTTTTCCCCCCAGCACGTCAATTTCATCAATAAAAACCGCCGCATTTTTCCTATTTTCCCGCTGGGCCAGCTCCCGGGCCCTTTTGAAAAGTTCCCGCACCCGCTGGGCACCCACTCCAGCATACATTTCCACAAACTCGCTGCCCGCAGTGGCCACAAAGCTGGCTCCGGTATAGGCAGCGGCAGCCTTGGCCAAGAGGGTTTTACCCGTCCCCGGGGGGCCTGCCAACAGAATACCCTTTAAGGGCCTTATTCCCAGTTTTTGCGCCCGGGAGCTATCCTTTATGAACTCTAGAGCTTCCTTTATTTCCATTTTGGCATTTTCCTGGCCACCCACATCGGCAAAGGTAATCTTCTGGGCCCTGGTCGGGATCTGGCCCTGAAAATCTTTATTCAGCACCTTCATTCCCGACAAACTATAGAGAAGATATGATAATACACCCAAAAGGAGAAGGGGCAGCAAATTTATACCCTGCAGGATAAGGAAAATAAAAGCTGCCAGGGCAACACCAATAGCTATTTCCTTGATCAACTTTTACCCTCCCCCTTTCCCATATTCTGTGCGGGAAACAATCTCATAAAGATAGGCATCCCCCAAGTGTAGCTGCAAATACACCCGCTCACCATCCACCGTTACCCGATGTTTTTCCAGGCCATTGTCAGCAGCCTGTTCGGAAACAAAAGCTGCCAAATGGGTAAAATTGCCTTGGGCAATGGCTTCATAGATGGCAAAGTGGATGGGATGATAAACCCCCTCTAATATTTCGTTACGGCCATCCTGGAGAAATAGAGTATAGGATTGCTTCTCAAACACCTTTTCCAATTGCCCATTAATTTCCCCATATGTGTCCATTAAATCTTCCACGTCCCCCAAACTAACTGTAAAGAGCTTGCCGTTACCCGGGTATGATACCCCTACCTCCCCGACCCCTTCAATGGCCCGCACTTGCCTTAGCAGTGGTTCCAGCACAAAATAACGCTGGTAGAAAAACTTCCCGCCGAAGAAAAGCAGAAAGGATATGAGGGCCACCAGAATGATTATGTGCAGGCGAAAACCTTTGACTTTCATATCAATGCACCCTATCCCCTTGCCAAATCTATGCTTTATTATACCATATATTAACTAGCTTAACCGGATGTAATCTTTGGCAGCCGACAACGGCAAAAACAAGTGGATTTTGCAAAAATAAAGGGTGGGTTCAACCCACCGCAGGTTAAGTTTCTGGATGTTAAGTAACTACTAGGTTTATTATATTTCATCGAGGAACATCAGGTCCTTGCCCTTAAGAAAATAATCTACCCCGGAATAAATGGTGAAAAACACAGCCACAACCAGGGTAATACTGCCCATGGGGATATTAACAATACTAAAGGGGTAGTCCTTGAGGAGAATTGCAATTATGGCTATAATTTGGAAAAAGGTCTTGAATTTACCCAGGTTACTGGCAGCAATTACTATCCCCTCAGAGGCGGCAATAAGCCTGAGCCCGGTTACAGCAAATTCGCGGCCAATTATAATCATTGCTACCCAAGCCCCCAAGCGGCCCATTTCCACCAAACTTAAAAGGGCGGCTGTAACTAAAAGTTTATCCGCCAGGGGGTCGATAAATTTGCCCAACTTGGTAACCTCTTTCCTTTTTCTAGCAACATATCCGTCCAAGCTGTCAGTCAGGGCCGCCACGGCGAAAATCCCGGCGGCAATAAAATCACCATAGGGTATCCGCAGCAAAACAAATAACATAAATATGGGAATTAAGATAATGCGGGCAAAGGTCAACTTATTAGCCAGATTCACCCTTAACAACTCCCCTAAGATCATATTCCGTTGCTCCTGTAATCTTAACTTTAATTATATTTCCCAGTGCAGTTTCCGGAGCATTTACATATACCAAACCGTCAATTTCCGGTGCATCCCGGTAAGAACGGCCCAGCAAACAACCCGGTTCAGAAGTCCTCCTTTCCACTAAAACCTCCATCTCCTTTCCCAGCCAATCCTCATTCTTCGCCTTCGAAATAGCTTGTTGTAATTTCATAACTGCTTCATAACGGGATTTCTTTTCCCCAGGTGGGATTTGTCCAGAAAGTGCCGCCGCCGGTGTCCCTTCTTCGCGGGAATAGGTAAAAAACCCCGCCCGGTCAAAACGAATTTCAGCTATGAAGCTTAGCAGTTCTGAGAATTCCTCCGCTGTTTCCCCCGGAAAACCGACAATAAAAGTAGTCCGGATAGTAATGGCGGGAATTTCCCGCCTCAGCCTTCCAATTAGATCGCGGACTTCCTCCTTGGTATGGCTCCGATGCATCCTTTGTAAAATATCCCTACTCACATGTTGGATGGGCATGTCCAGGTACTTTAAAACCTTGGGCTCTTCCTTCAGCACCTGAATTAATTCCGGGGAAATTCTGGAGGGATAACAATAGAGCAGACGCAGCCAAAGGACACCATCAATTGAAGCCAATTGCCGCAACAATTCGGGCAAGGTGGGTCTCCCATAAAGATCCTCACCATAGCGGGTGGTATCCTGGGCTACCAATACCAGTTCCTTGTTACCCAATTTGGCCAGGGCTTTTGCCTCCTGGACAATTTCCTCCAGCGGACGGCTTGCCAATGGACCCCGCAGTTGGGGGATCACGCAATAGCTGCAGTGATTATTGCACCCTTCGGCAATTTTTAGATAAGCAAAGGTCCCGGTTCTAGATAAAAGCCTAGGCCATTGTCCGGGAAAGATGGCCCGGGGTGGACCGGTGAAACGGCACTTTTTACCTGCCAGCGTCCCTTCCAAGACAGATACAATACGGTGGAAATCCCCGGTCCCCAAAAGCCCATCTATTTCCGGTAGTTCGTCCTCCAGCTCATCTGCATAGCGCTGGACGAGGCAGCCCGTTACTATTAGGGAGCGGCAACGGCCCTTGTCTTTGTATTCCCCCAGGGCGATTATGGTTTCCACCGCTTCCCTCTTGGCCGGCTCAATAAAACCACATGTATTTACAATTATTGCATCTGCCTCCCCCGGGTCTGTGACCAGAATGTAACCAGCCCCTTCTAGGAGCCCCAACATAATTTCACTATCAATAAGATTTTTACTACACCCCAGGGAAACTAAGCCAACCCTAGCTTTCTTCCCCAAACCAACCTTCCCCCAGTCCAGTGATGAGCAACAATTTATTCCAAACTAAAACTAAAATCTTTGGGTATTCCCTGTTTCCCGACGACACCCACATCAAGGCCATTAACTACTATAGACAAAGATCCCGGGTTACCCGCCCTGCCTTGCAGATGGTCTGCGGCCCTATATTCCCGCACCTCGCCGGGCTGCAATGTTTCATCGCCAATAACATTTCCATCGGCCGCAACGCGGAGCCAGCAGGGTGACTGGCCCACCCTAACCTCCATGACAATGGGGCCCCCTGAAACTGAATATTCCACCATGTATTCTGTATCGCGGATAAGCTTAACTTCGGTAGGCGGCTCTTCTTCATTTTCCCCTTCCCCGGCAATATCCCCTTCACCATTAGGAAGAATCCCATCAGAAATACCACCATTTGGACGGCCGTTGTCCTCTGGATCGGGTACAGGCATCCCGACAAAATAGCTGAGGAGAAAAAAGGCCACCACAGCAATGCCAAAGATGAGCAATAGTGCAGACAGCCACCGGCGGGGTTTCCTTGGCTTGGAACGCCTTTGTATCACCGGTTGTTGCAGCCTAGCCCCCCTTTCCTCCGGAGGGGTAATCGGTTTAAACTGAGACATCTCATCGGCCGGGATCCCCAGGAAACGGGCATAGTTGCGGAGAAATCCCCGGGCATAAACCTCCCCCGGCAAGGAGGCATAGTCATCTCCTTCCAGGGCCCGAAGATAATGAACCCGGATTTTAGTCTCTTCGGCCACCTCCCGGAGACTGATGCCCTTTCCTTCCCGGATCTTTTTTAAATACTGACCCGGACTCTTTTCTTGGCTATCTTCCTGTTTTACCATCCCATCCTCTTTCTCCACACCATCACCCCCGGCCAGTTATACCTGTCATTATTTTGGGAGTTTACATTTCACGCAATTCGCGCTCTGGTACTTTATTACATCCCCATATAGCCGCCACTTCCTAATTCACCGCCGGATCCCGACGGTAATAATTCCTCTTGAGATAGGCTTCTATCTTTTCTAAAGCCCCAACTATTTCATCGGCCCCTACGATCAATTCATAATTTCTCTGCGGCAGCTGTGATTTTCGGTATAGGGGATCATAGTATTTCACCAAAAGAGCTTCGACAAAAGAGCTTAGGTTTCCTTCTTCCAGCATCGACTTTAAATCGTCAATAAGGGCCTTCCCCAACCTTTTTACCAACCTATCAAGGGCCCCCTCTATTTCCTTCACTACTACTTGCCCCTGGGGGGTATAATCCTGCAATATCCTTTCTACCCGGACCGGTACACTGGCCTCCACCTTGATACGTTTGCCCCCCACCAGGGAGGAATAAAGAAAATCGGGAAGATACACCCTCCCAATTCGTTTACCCTCACCTTCCACTAGGAAGTAGGGAAACTTATTGAGCTCCTGCAACCTTTTCCACAGGAGGCCATCAAACATTTTTTGCCCCCGCTGCTGAAAAGCACCCAGCCCACCAAAAACAGAACCCCGGTGTCCAGCCAAACCCTCCAGGTCCAAAACGGGATGGCCCCGTTTCCCCAGCTGGCGTAAAATTGTTGTTTTCCCAACACCAGCCAAACCATCTAACACTAATATTTGGGGCCGAAGATTATAGGAGGCAAATTCATGTAAAATTAAGCGACGGAAGGCCCTATACCCACCCTTAATTCGGTAGCTCTTCATATCCAGCAGTTCCAAAACACCGACTAGGGTCCGGCTGCGCATTCCACCCCGCCAGCAGAAAAATACCGGCGTTTTCTCCTGACAAGTACGAAGAATTGTCTCCACCATAGTTACCAGCCGGGGGGCAACCACCTTTAGGGCAGCAAGCTTTGCTTTGGCAGGTCCCTCCTCTTCATAAGTTATGCCTATCCGGCGCCGCTCATCATCATCAAAAAGGGGGATATTGACCGCCCCGGGAATAGTTGCTTCCCTAAATTCCGCAGGTGAACGCACATCAAGCAAGCATTTATTTTTCATCCTCAAAGCATCCGCAATATCAATATCCTTATACATTGTTTGATCACTTTTCCCGTCTTAGCTTAGCTGTTGTCCGGGGGCCAATTCATCACCAATTCTTCCCCATTGCCCCACTTTCATTCCCTTCACCGGCCAACTATTCTTCCGCTTTTTCCTTCCTCAACCTCTGCAAGCGTTCCCGGGAGATGAGAACCTGCCTCGGTTTGCTCCCTTCCGGGGGACCCACATACCCTTTTTCCTCCATATGATCCAAGATCCGGGCCGCCCTAGTATAACCAATTCGAAAACGTCGCTGGAACATGGAAGCCGAGGCCTGCTCCCTTTCCACAATCAGATCTAGGGCCTGGGGAAAGAGTTCATCCTCCTCATCCATGTCCGCGGTTTTCCCCTTGACCTCCAATTCTACATCCAGTACTTCTTGCCTGTATTCCGGTTCGGCCTGCTGCTGCCAAAAATAAACCAGTTTTTCCACTTCTTTATCGGAAACAAAGGCTCCCTGAACCCGCAGGGGTTTTAATCTGCCCGCCGGTAGAAACAACATATCCCCTTTACCCAATAGCTTTTCAGCCCCCGCCATATCCAATATAGTCCGGGAATCAGTTTGGGAAGTAACAGCAAAGGAGATGCGGGAGGGGATATTGGCCTTGATCAAACCAGTAATGACATCTACTGTAGGCCGTTGGGTAGCAATGACAAGGTGAATCCCGGCAGCCCGTGCCATTTGAGCCAGCCGGCAGATGGCATCTTCCACCTCTGCCGGAGCCACAAACATCAAATCAGCCAATTCGTCAATGACGACAACTATATAGGGTAAAAATAGTTCCCTTTGGTCCTTACCAGATAAAGAGCGATTATAGCGGGCTATATCCCGGACTCCTTTTTGGGCAAAAAGATCATAGCGATTTTCCATTTCCTCCACCAGCCAGCAGAGGGAAGCCGCCGCCCTTTGGGGATCGAAGACAACCGGGGTCAACAAGTGGGGAAGGTCATTGTAAGCGGAGAGCTCAACCCTTTTGGGATCAATTAGAATAAATTTTACTAGATCGGGTTTGACCCGAAAGAGTAAACTGGCTAAAAGGGAATTGAGGTAAACACTTTTCCCGGCCCCGGTCGCCCCGGCGATGAGAAGGTGGGGCATTTCCTCCAGGTCGGCCACAATGGGCTCCCCTGCGATATCCTTGCCCAAGGCAAAGGTCAAGGAAGAGGGTTTTTCTTGAAAAAGCTTAGTTTCAACCACCTCGCGAAGATATACATCTGTTATTTCCTTATTGGGGACTTCAATTCCCACGGCAGCCTTGCCCGGGATTGGGGCCTCTATCCTCACACCAATGGCCGCCAAATGGAGGGCAATATCATCGGCAAGGGATAGGATCCTGCTCACCTTAGTACCCGGGGCAGGCTGCAGTTCATATCGGGTTATGACGGGCCCCTTACTAACCTCAATTACCTTGGCTTCAACGCTAAATTGCGCCAGGGTTTCCTCCAATATCCTTATATTATCAGTAATGTTTTTCTGCCAGCGGGAATTCCTTTGCCGCTGATTCCGGCGCAATATATGCAAGGGGGGAAGTTGGTAATTAAAAGTAGGGTGGGGAGCCTGCGCCGGGACAGGGGGGGTGTCCAAAGGGTGTTTTTCGCTATTATGGATCACAGCTGTTTCTATATTTTTTTCTAAATCATCCTCATCATTGCTGTAGACCATCACCGCCGGTGCTGCCCCCCTCTCCAGGACCGGCTCCCCGGCCTCCCCCTTTTCCGGGGCAAACATACCCGAAAAAAAATGCCCAATAACCTGTCCACATTTTTTTAACCATGCCATCAATCCACTGCCCACATTCACCAGGGAAAGATTGGTTATCAGAAGGCCTGCAATCAAACTTAGGGTGCCCAATACAATATAACTACCGATAAGCCCGAATAAGGTTTTGAAAACTAGGGCCAGGGCAGCACCTACAAGGCCACCCCCTTCGCCCTCCAAAGCAGAAATCCAAACTTTAGCCGAAGGATAATGAAGGTGGGAAAAGGCAGCAAGGGTAATTATTAGGAGCCCAATGCCAGTGATCCTAACTGTAGAAAGCCTTTCTTTCCTTTGGGTCATAATTCCAGCCAAAAGAATACAAAAGGGAATCACATATGCCCCCCAGCCCAGGCTAAGGCGAAAAAACCGCTTCAAGAGCTGCCCCAAGGCACCCACTCCTGTACCAAATAGGCTCAATAGTAATAAAACCGCAAGGGCCATTAGGGACAAGCCAATAATTTCATATTTTAGGCCCTGCCGTTGCCCTTTCTTTTTCCTGGCCACAATCCTTCACCTCAAAGGTTTAATTCTGCATAGGGTAGACGATTCCCTGCAGCAAATAAAATCAAAGCAGCTGGTGGTATAATCCTTGCGTAAATGTAAAGGGCCATTATACCTTCGCCGGGGACAGCAAATAGGCTCAAGGGCAAAACAAGTTTATCCCCAGAACAAGAAATCCAACGGCCCAGCAGTAGTACCCGAAGAGATATAATCTCCCTTCCTTTAAAACACGAAAGAGGATTTTGATGGCAACCACACCAGTTGCGGCAGCAACCACCAGGCCCAGGCCATAATCCATAAGGGTTAGTTCGGCACCGGCAACGGCCATTACAATCTCCCGGAGCTTAAATAGGGATGCTCCAGCAATGGTGGGTAGGGCCAATAAAAAAGAATAACGCATGGCCGTATTCCGATCAAGGCCCCGGTAGAGGGCCCCGGCGATGGTGGTCCCCGAACGGGAAAGACCCGGCATAATGGCACACCCTTGGGCAAAACCAATGAAAAGAGCATCAAGGGGCCCCATTTGCCTAATACCCTTTCCCCCCATCCCTCTTTTCTGTTCAATTGACCATAGGATGGTGCCAGTCAGCACCAGCATTATCCCTACCACATTTACAGAACTAAACAAATGCTCAAAAATAGGATCAAGAAATACCCCCATAATAGAAGTTGGTATACAGCCCAAAATAATAAGCCAGGCAAAGCGCCAGGCAGCCAATTGCTCGCCGGCAAAGGAGGGGGATTTACCTTTTATCAGGATGGCAACACCCCGGGAAAATGCCCTTAGTACCTGAAGTATTTCCCGCCAAAAGACTAATATTATGGCTAAAAGACTACCAAAATGCACTACTACTTCAAAGGTAACTCCGGGGAAGGACACCCCTAGCAGCCGCTGGGCCAAAATTAGGTGGCCAGAACTGCTTATGGGCAAAAATTCCGTTACTCCCTGCACTAGACCCAATATGATAACAACAAATGGCCTCGACAACATCCTACCCCCAATCACCCATGACCAGATGGGCAATATTATTAGAATGGTCCCCTATTCTTTCCAGGTTGCTGATAATATCCAAATAAACAATACCCGATGTGGGATAACAAACACCTTCATTAAGCCTTTGAATGTGATTATTCCGATAGGTACGTTCCATCAAATCGATCTCATCTTCGTTTTTAAGCACCTCACGGGCTAAATTCCGATCCCCATTCTCCACCGCCATATAGGCCTTCTGGAAAATATTCGCCACCAAGTCAAACATGGCCCGTAACTCAGCCAGGGCAATATCAGAAAAGGGCAGCCGTTCTTCGATTTTTGCCCGGGCCAGGTAGGATAAATTCTCAGTATGATCACCAACCCGCTCAATATCATTGACGGCATGAAGTAAGGATGTCACCCGCCTCGATTCTAATTCTGTCATGGCCCGCTGGGAGAGTTTGGCCAAATAAAGGGTTATTTCCTCTTCTAATTCATCAATAACTTCTTCCTTTTGCAACACCTTATCAAGTTTACGCAGATCGTTATTCATAAACCCTTCATAGGCATCCCGGTAACCGGCCTCGGCAATTTCAGCCATGCGCACCACCTCCTTGGTGGCGTGGGAAATGGCCAGGGAGGGAGGAATCCGAAGGATAGTAGCCCTGTCAATATATTTTAGGCCCCTTTCAAGGACATCCTCATCGCCGGGAACAATCCTGGTGATAAAGGCTACGAAATTATTGATAAAGGGCAATACAAGCAGGGCATTGACAACATTAAAAAGGGTATGGGCATTGGCAATCTCCCGGGCTGGACTTGTGGAAGTAAAGGCCAGCAATTTCAGGAAAAGGTGTAAAAAGGGATAGAAGATTACAACCCCACCGATGTTAAAGATAAGGTGGGCAACTGCTGTGCGGCGGGCAGTGATGGAAGTGCCAATACTTGCCAGGAGAGCTGCGACGGTGGTGCCTATATTACTCCCCAGCACCAGGGCCAGGCCCCCCTGCATACTAATGAGATTCTGCCCAGCCAAAATGATGACCAGGCCGATGGTGGCACCACTACTCTGGACGGCGGCGGTAAAGAGGGCACCAGCCAGTATCCCCAAAAAGGGGTACCTGCCAAAGGAGAGCATGAGATCCGTAAAGATCGGGAGCTCCTGTAGGGGTCTTAGTGCTGAGGTCATCGTATCCATCCCCAGAAAAAGGATGCCAAAACCTAAAATAGCCTGTCCCACATATTTGGTCAGGCGGTGATTGCTAAAAAAGAAAAGGGCAAAGCCCAGGCCGATGGCCGGAAGCGCATACTCGGTGAGGTGAAAGGCAACCAGTTGGGCCGTCACCGTCGTCCCCACATTGGCCCCCAGGATCACACTTACCGCCTGTTTCAAGGTCATCAGCCCGGCATTGACAAAACCAACCACCATTACAGTAATAGCAGTACTACTATGGGTCACCGCCGTCACCACGGCACCCATTATTACACCCATGAGGGGAATATTAGTCAAAACCTCCAGGGTGCGCCGCATTTTGTCGCCAGCTGACTTTTGTAGGCCCTCGGCCATGACATTGACACCAAAAAGAAAGAGCCCCAACCCACCCACAAGGCCAAACAGGGTGGTTGTTAGCATCTTTCAACACCTCCTTCGCAATTATATGCCCAGTGCCATGGAAATTATATCATAAAAAGAAATCCCTGACTAACATAAAAGAACCCCAAAAAGAAGAAAGAGACAGGATAGCCCCTGTCCTTCAGCTTCCGGAGGGTATAAAATTTATAGTCATGCCAGGTTGCAGGGCCGGATTAAGATAATCTTGTGGATCGGTACTTAAGAGCCGCACAATCCTCCCCTGACCAAGACTTGTTTCCTCAATTACTACCCGGGCCCCCGATACCTCCATTTCCAAATAGGAGGGCTGCAAATCCTCCAGGCCCTGGAGCACTGTTTCCAATGGCATAGTGGTATAAAGGATCACTGCGAGGGTTCCCTCCTCTTCTTGCTTCCATGTTCCCGGGTATAAGCTATGCCAGATTGCAGCCATTGTAAAGCATTGCCCACACCGCCCAATTCGTCAATCAAGCGGTATTTCACCGCATCTCTCCCCACCAGAACCGTTCCAATATCCCGGGCCAGCTCACCGGTGGTGAACATCAGTTCCCGGAACTTTTCTTGGCTTATGTGGGAGTGGCTGGTGACAAAACGAATAACCCGGTCCTGCATTTTATCCAAATACTCATATGTCTGCGGCACCGACAACACCTGGCCGGTCAGGCGCAGGGGGTGGATAGTCATGGTGGCCGTCTCACTAATAAAGGAATGATCCGCCGCCACGGCTATGGGGACACCAATACTATGCCCGCCGCCCAAAACTAGGGAAACCGTTGGCTTGGAAAGCCCGGCAATTGTTTCCGCGATGGCCAAGCCAGCCTCCACATCGCCCCCTACAGTGTTTAGAATAACCAACAATCCTTGAATATCCGCATTTTGTTCCACGGCTACCAGCTGGGGAATAATATGCTCGTACTTACTTGTTTTATTCTGTGGTGGGAGAACCATGTGTCCCTCCACCTGGCCGACAATATTCATGACGTGAATGTTGGATTTGGGTTCCGGTAACTCCATTTGTCCCATTTGTTGTAGGTTGGCCAGGTTTGATCCTGCTCCTTCCGGGATACTAGACGGGCCGGGCTGCTGGGGTTGAACAGGGCCCGGGGTCTGGGGCGGCTGCACCGGTGGCTTTGGTGGCGGTTGTTTCGGTATAGTTGGCTGCATCACATTATAATTAACATACCCATTCATTGTGGTAATATCACCCCTCTTGGGTGTATTATGGATAAAAAGTGGGGTAAATATACCGGGCTAGCACTTGAATAATAAATATAAGGCCAAAGAAAAGAGCATAATAAAAGCAGGCTGCACCTGCTTTTAGATTTCTACAATTATGGGTAGGATCATTGGGCGTCGCCTGGTTCTTTCAAACAAGAATCTGCCCAGGGTCTGCCGGACCATGCTTTTAATAGTTGACCATTCATAAACACGGTTTTCCTCACATTTGTCCAGGACCTCCCGCACCTTATCCCGGGCCTCCTCCAGCAAATCTTCTGACTCCCGGACATAGACAAAACCACGGGAAATAAGATCCGGTCCAGCCACCACCTCGCCTTTGGCCTTTGCCATGGTGATGACCACAATCAGGATACCATCCTGGGATAAATGGCGCCTATCCCGCAGAACCACCCTACCCACATCGCCTACACCCAAACCGTCGACTAAAACCTTACCTGCAGTAACCTTTCCCGTCACCCGGGCCCCAGCGGCGGATATTTGGAGGATGTTTCCGTTTTCCAAGATAAAAATTCTTTCCCCGGGGATGCCCACCGCCCTTGCCAATTTAGAATGATGCATTAGCTGACGGTATTCCCCATGCATGGGGACAAAATAGCGGGGGCGCACCAGGTTAATCATCATTTTTAATTCTTCCTGGGCGGCATGGCTCGAAGCACCGATACCAGAAATCCCCTCATATATAACCTGTGCTCCTTCTAAAAAAAGATGATCAATAATCCTGGTCGTCATTCTCCCATTGAGGTTGCCGGCACCCGAGGCAATTACCACCGTATCACCGGGCAAGATCTTGAATTCGCGTTCCCCTCCCAGGGCCGATGGGGCCAGTATGGAAAAGGGGCTTCCCCGGCTACCGCTGGCTAATATAACTTGTTTATTACTTGGAAGGTCCTCCATATGGCCCCAATTTAGAACTAACTTTTCTGGCACTTGGAAATACTTTAATCGTGATGCTGTCCGGACCGCAGCCATTAAATCCTTCCCCACCAAAACCACTTTTCGATCTCGCCTTTGAGACAGTTGAAGGACCTGCTGCAGCCGGTTCAAATTAAAGGCAGAGATGGCAATGATAAGTCTCCCCTCAGCCTGAGAAAAAATCTTTTCCAGGGTTTCTTCCACCTCTAATTCGGACCCGGTACACCCGGCTTTTTCAGCATTTGTGCTCTCCGAAAGAAGAAGTAAAACTCCCCCATCACCCAGCTCCGTCAAACGGTTAAAATCGGTGATCCGTCCATCGGCAGGGGTCTGGTCAAATTTAAAATCACCGGTGTAAACAATGGTTCCCAGATCTGTGTGGATCCCCAGGGCCGCAGCATCGGGAATGCTATGATTAACCCGAATGAAATCCACGCCAAAGGAACCGATCTGGGCCCTCTCCCCCAGTCTTACTTCCTGCAGCTTGGTTTCCCCTTTACTATACCCGGCCCCCAGTAATTTGTCTTCAACCAAACCCAGGGTCAATGGTGTTCCGTATACAGGGGCGGATAACTCCCGCAGAATATAGGGCAAGGCCCCGATATGCCCCTCATGCCCATGGCTGAGTACAATGCCTTTAATTTTTTCCTCATTTTCCAAGAGAAAAGAAATATCCGGAATAACACAATCAATCCCCAGCATTTCCTCCTCCGGCAACATAAGGCCAGCATCAAGGACAAGAATTTCCCCGTCATATTCGATGGCCAGCATGTTTTTCCCCGATTCGCCGAAACCGCCCAAGGGAATAATAGACATCCTATCCTTATTTTTGGCACAAGCCACCAGTCTACCTCCTAAATAAAATATGAATACACCCAAAAATGGTACACATTGTTATCTTGTCCTAGAGTAAATTATCTGCTACTAACCTCTCCGCAATTTGTACCGCGTTGAGGGCAGCACCCTTGCGCAGATTATCGGCAACAATCCATAAGTTTAGACCGTTTTCCACCGTGAAGTCTTCCCTTATCCTGCCCACGAATACCTCATCACGCCCGGCGGCTGCTATATGCATAGGGTATTGCAATTTATCCAGATTGTCAACTACCCGGATGCCGGGGGCCTGGCTGAGGATTTCCCGTGCCTTCTGGGGGGTTAACTTAGCTTCAGTCTCAATAAGTACCGCCTCGCTGTGGCTCCGATAAACAGGAATCCGCACTGCAGTAGCATTTACCGCTATCTCATCGGTGGCAAAGATTTTCTTCGTTTCTTGATCCATCTTCAACTCTTCCAAAGTATATCCCCTATCATCAAATACATCTATATGGGGTAGTGCATTAAAGGCAATCTCATAGGGATAAACGGCAGGGGTGACTTTTTTACCCGCCAAAAGGTCAGCAGTCTGTTCCGTCAATTCCTTTATAGCACCCAACCCGGTGCCCGAAACCGCTTGATAAGTAGATACTACTACCCGCCTTATAGGGGTATAATCATGGAGAGGTTTTAGTGCTACCACCATCTGAGTGGTAGAACAGTTGGGGTTGGCAATCAAACCCTTATGCTGCCGCAGATGATGGGGATTTACCTCCGGTACAATTAAGGGGGCTTCCGGATCCATCCGGAAGGCATTGCTGTTGTCAATAACAGTACAGCCCCGCTTGACGGCTTCCGGCGCCATGTCCTTACTTACCTTTGTGCCCGCACTAAAAAAGGCAATATCCACTCCCTCAAATTCAGCTGGCTGGCTTTCCTTTACAAAGTATTCCCGATTCTTAAAGATTAATTTCTTGCCGACCGAACGTTTAGATGCCAGGGGCACCAGGGTGCTTAGGGGAAAATCCCGTTCTTCCAGTATGCTCAGAATCTCTTGACCAACGGCTCCCGTCGCTCCGACAACAGCTACAGTGTAACCCTTCATTAATCCTTCCCTCCTCTGATTATAGCCTGTCCTGTTCCAATACATTCTCTAATCATCACTATACTGATTTTCCCCCATAAAGTCTACACATTCTTTATTAGCAACGGGGCCATAGTCGGGCCAACAATGGCTGTATCAGGGCCAAGACGAGGGAAACGGCCGCCAAGGGCTCAATATGAAAAGTTCCGAAACTAATCCGGGTGGGTATTTCCAGGCCCAAAAAGGTAACAGCCATTAAAAGGGCCAAGTAGATTCCGCCGGCCACTGCCAGCAATTCCCCCAGGGCCAAGGAAAAGGGAGATGGCCGCGGTTCCATGGGCAGTTCCCTTCCCTCTGTCCCTGTCGTCCCTTTGACCCGGACCCGTTCTGCCAGGGACAAAATGAACAAGAGCAAGAAGCCAATCAGGTAAAACATTCCACATACCCCCAAAAATTAACCCGATCAGAACTTACTTATGTTCCCTAATACAGTAATATCTGATAGTAGAGTATATGCACCAGATATTTTTACAAGTACCGGGCGGGAAAATAGGGTGCCCCCTAAGCACACAAAGTAGGTTATTTACCTTCCCGTGTGCCCAAATCCACCTTCACCCCTAGCAGTCCCTTCCAACTCCATTTCTTCGATGGCCAATAGACCCTTTACAACCGGGCTAATAACCAATTGAGCTATTCGATCCCCCCGCCGGACAGCAAAGGTCTCCCGGCCCAGATTCACCAGGAGTACCTTGATCTCACCCCGATAATCAGCATCAATTGTACCGGGAGTATTAAGGAGTGTTATCCCATGTTTAACGGCTAATCCACTGCGGGGCCGTAGCTGACCTTCAAACCCTGATGGCAGTTCCATTTGAATACCCGTCGGTATCAACCGCCTCTCACCGGGGGCAATTTCAACTTCTCCTTCCAGCGCAGCCATCAAATCCATGCCTGCCGCGCCCCCGGTCATATACCGGGGGAGGGGGAGACCCTCCGCCGCTGCTGTTTGTCTGATTTTCACTTTGACATCCTTCACGTGCCACACCCTCCCAGGCAAAAATAATTTCAAACTGCACCTATTTTCGCCGGGCTCTAGATGCTCTTCCCCTATCCCTTTTGGTGCTGGCTGCCTCGTCGACGCCCAGGGCCTGCTTCCGGGATAGGTTAATCCTACCCTGCCGGTCTATCTCGGTGACTTTAACCAGTACCTCATCACCGACCTCCACCACATCTTCCACCTTTCTTACCCGGCTGGCCGCCAACTGGGAAATATGCACCAATCCTTCTTTACCCGGTAAAAACTCCACAAAGGCACCAAAGTTCATTATCCTTGTCACCCGACCGGTATAAATACCGCCAACTTCCACATCGCGGGTGAGATCCTTGACCATAGCCAGGGCCCTTTTGCCCGCCTCCTCATCTACAGAGGCAATAAATATCTTGCCATCATCTTCTATATCAATTTTAACGCCTGTCTCCTCCGTGATCTTGCGAACAGTTTTACCACCCGGGCCAATGACATCCCGGATCTTATCCGGGTCGATTTCAATGATGATGATCCGGGGTGCATAGGGGGATAGCTCCGGCCGGGGTTGGGGTATAACATCTAACATTTTTTCCAGGATGGACATTCTTGCCTCCTTGGCCTGGGCCAAGGCTTCCCGCAAAACATTTTGGGGAAGTCCCTCTGCCTTAATATCCATCTGTAGGGCCGTAATTCCACTTCTGGTACCGGCTACCTTAAAATCCATGTCACCTAAAAAATCTTCCATCCCTAAAATATCGGTTAGAATTTTGTACTGTCCGCCTTCACTGATCAAACCCATGGCAATCCCCACGACCGGTGCCTTTATAGGAACTCCCCCATCCATAAGGGCCAGGGTACTGCCACAGACACTGGCCATAGAAGAAGAGCCATTGGACTCCAACACTTCCGATACAACCCGGATCGTATAGGGAAAATCCACAACATCGGGAAGAACATTTTCCAAGGCCCGGGCTGCAAGGGCACCGTGGCCAATTTCCCGGCGGGAGGGGCCCCGTATCGGCCTGGCCTCACCTACTGAGTAAGGAGGGAAATTGTAATGATGCATAAACCGCTTTGATTCCTCGATACCCAATCCGTCTAAAATCTGTTCATCACTGACGGCACCCAGAGTCAGGGCCGACAAAACCTGGGTCTGGCCCCTGGTAAAGAGCCCGCTACCGTGCACCCGGGGAAGAACCCCCACCCCACAGCTTATGGGCCTGATATCCTTTAAACCCCGTCCATCGGGCCTCACCTCATCTTCCAATATCGAACAGCGGACCTTATCCCGGACGATGTTTTCAAATATACCTTTAATTTCTCCTTCCCGGTCCGGATATAATTCGGCAAAGTGTGCAACCGCATTCTCCTTGATTTCATCAATTCTTTTTTCCCGGGCCATTTTTTCCCTGATGTTTATGGCCCTAGAAAGTTCATCCTCGACATACTGCCGTATATCCTTTTCCAAACTTAGATCGGGCTTACAAAGTGCAATTTCAAGTTTTTCCTTTCCCACTGCGGCGGCAATTTCTTCTTGGAATGCTA
>JAAYTH010000210.1 GCA_012523785.1 Bacillota bacterium
AGCAGTACCGCCGGGAGTAATGCTAGATTGACATGCCACATCATTTTTTCCACATCAGCACCAGAACGGAGATGGGGTGAGGAGGAGACAACTAAACCAGCTAATTTCTTCATTTTATCCACACCTCCCTAGCTACTATTGTTTTTTTCGGCGTCGATCCAAGACATCTGCCTTCCCCATGCGAATTGCCTGTACCAGGGGACGGCGGCTGGGACAAATATAGCTACAGCAACCACATTCAATACAATCAAGTATATGATATTCCTCAGCCCGCTGCAACATACCCTTCTGGGTGTAGTCCATAAGATAAAGGGGGAGGAGGTATACGGGACACACATCCACACACTTACCACAACGCACACAAGGCCTGGCATTACCCGCGGGCACATCTGGAGCATCGAACAACAAAATCCCCGATGTGCCCTTGACCACTGGGACCTCCGCGGTTATCTGGGCCACCCCCATGAGGGGGCCACCTGATATCAGTTTTTTCGGCTGGCCGATAATACCACAATGCTCTAACAAATAAGAAAAGGGAGTCCCTATCGGGACCAAAAAGTTGCCGGGGTTTTCCACAGCAGAGCCACTAACGGTCACCACTCGTTCCACCAGGGGCATGCCGGTCCTAAGATAGCGGGCCAATGTTGCTACGGTCCCCACGTTTTGCACTAGACACCCCACATCAAGGGGCAGCCCACCGGAGGGAACCTCCCGCCCCGTCAGGGTTTTCAGCAGCTGTTTTTCCGCTCCCTGGGGATACTTTATGGCCAGGGATTTCACCTGGATCTGTTCCTTGGAATTTAGGGCGGCAAGTCTTTCTTGTAACTTAGTAATGGCATCGGGCTTATTGGCCTCCACGCCAATATAGGCCCTCCGGGCCCCGCTAGCCTTCAAAAGGGCCCTGGTACCGTAAATGACATCATCGGTCCACTCCAACATAATTCGATGATCACAAGTTAGATATCCCTCACACTCGGAACCATTGATAATTACCGTTTCAATATTTTTGCCCTCGGGTACAGCAGCCTTCACATGGCTGGGAAACATAGCCCCACCCATGCCGACCAGGCCGCCGGCCCGCATAGCCTTACGTATTTGGTCCGGGTCCATATCCTCTAGATCGGGGTAGGGCTGAAGCCCCTCATAGGGGGTATCCTTTCCATCGGATTTAATGATAAGGGCCGGTACTTCCTTGCCGATGGGGGACAAGCGGTTTTCCAAGGCCGTCACCTTACCCGAAACACTGGCATGGAGGGGGGCCGATACAAAGGCCTCGGTATCGGCAATCTTTTGGCCCCTTTGTACATAATCACCGACGGCCACCAGGGGCTCCGGTGGTGCCCCGATATTTTGGTGTAATATCATAATTACTTCCTTTGGAGCTGGGAGGGGAGCAATGGGCAGATCCTCAGTAATTTCCTTGCGATAGACCGGATGCACCCCTCCTTGAAATGAAAGCTTTCCCAACATTATTCACCCCTTTAAAAGAACAACTGCAAACTATAGCTATTTCGGGATCATAACAAGAAAATCCTCCTTTTAGGCAACAACAATCTACAAAATATACAAGTTCCCCCCTAGAGCAAAATAATTGGCCAAAAAGGAAAAGACCGGTTACCCTAGTATTCCCCCAATGGGGGGGTCACCAATCACCGGCAGTTAATATCAATTTTAAAGGGAATGGCATCAATAAAGTGCCATCCCCAAAATTCTAGAATTTATATTTTTCTAGACCCCCAGGCGCCCCTCCCCACTGTAGACATTAAACCGTTTTCCCCGGGCAAAACCCACCAGGGTCATCTGTGAATTCCGGGCCATTTGAACGGCCATATCAGTAGGTGCCGACGGTGATATTATAATAGGTACACCTAATTTAATAGTCTTAACCATGGTGTCAAAGGACACCCGCCCACTGGTGAGGAAGATTTTATCCCGGCAGCTTAATCCCTTTAGAAAGGTGTGGCCGACAATTTTATCAATGGCATTGTGGCGGCCAATATCCTCCCGAAAAAGGAAGATCCCCTTTTCTTCATCGGCTAAGGCTGCCCCATGAACCCCGCCGGTTTCCCGAAAAAGTTGGGAGTGCCTCTGAAGCTCGGCAGCCAAAAGACTTATACTCATCGGGGATATGGTCAGATCAGTGTCCACTTCCTCTATCCCTCGGGCCTTCAACAGGCGATAGCAAACCAAATCCCCATCGGTCCGCCCCTTGAAAGGCCCTCTTTCGGAAACCTGGGTTGGGGGGGGGACACCGGCTTTTAAATCAACCCGCACCCAATCCTTATCGGCCCCTACTTCCAGAGCCCCAATCTGTTGGACAGAAGTTAAACAACCTTCAGCCACTAGGTAACCCAGGGCCAATTCGTCCAAATGCCGCGGGCTAGCCAAAATGGTTATGTGTTTCTTTCCATTTACATATAGGGTGACGGGGACCTCCTTAATAATTAGATCCTTTTCCCGGCACCATTGCCCCTTCTTGTACCTTAAGATATCAAGAGTATTTATAGGCTCCATCAGAGTTA
>JAAYTH010000211.1 GCA_012523785.1 Bacillota bacterium
ATTGGCTAATTGTGCTGACCGGGTTTATTATTGGTTTTACTATTGTCTATGCGGAGCCAGCCGTCCATGTCCTCAATGATCAGGTGGAGGCTGTCACCAGTGGGCGGATAAAAAAGAAGGTTATTTTATATGCCTTGGCCATCGGAGTGGGTATGGCTCTCCTTTTGGCCATGCTGAAAATTTTGCTTCCCGGTCTTGAGCTGTGGCACCTGTTGGTACCCGGATATACCATGGCGATAATTATGTCCCATTTTACCCCGACTATTTTTGTTGGTATTGCCATTGATTCGGGAGGGGTGGCCTCCGGCCCCATGACAGCGACCTTTGTCTTGGCCTATGCCCAGGGTGTAGCCCACGCTGTGCCGACGGCCGATGTGCTTATGGATGCCTTTGGGGTGATTGGCATGGTGGCCCTGACACCTTTAATTGCTATCCAGGTTTTGGGCCTTTTATATGAACGCGAAGCACGAAAAAATCCCGAAGGGGAGGCGACTGCCCTGGAAGCCTAGAAATTATCCCTGTTTTTGTTAGAGGATTGATCTAAAAAGCAGAGGCGGACAACATTGTCTACCCTGCTGAGGACCCTCTACAACATTGTGAAAACCTTCTTGTTTAAGCAGGAGGGTTTTTAAACTCTCCCCACAGCTTAACTTCTGTCTGCAAGGTAATTCCCCGTTCTTCCTTTATCTCAGCCTGGACAAATCGGATGAGGTTATAAATATCCTGGGCCGTGGCCCCACCTAAGTTGACGATAAAGTTGCCGTGCTGGGGGGCAATTTGAGCCCGGCCCCTACGGATTCCCTTCAGCCCCATTTCATCAATGAGTTTACCGGCGGGAATGCCCGGTGGGTTTTTAAAGGTGGAACCACAGCTGGGGAGCTGGGGATGCTGCCGGCGTTTTTCAAGGGATAAACCGATGGCATTTTTTATATCGTTTTCGTTGCGGGGTAGGACACCTAGGTGGGTGCGTAGAATGATGTACTTGTGGAAGGGCCGTGTTTGGAATATACTGGTGCGGTAGGCAAAGCCCAACTGGGTATTAGCCATGGTCTTAAACTGGCCCGCGGGTGTTATTACTTCTACGGCTTCTATATAGTCGCCGATGAATACCCGATAAGCCCCGGCATTCATGACAACGGCGCCAGCTATAGAGCCCGGTATCCCGGCCAAGACCTCAAATCCCCCCAGGTGCTGTTCCGCCAGGGTGTGGATGAGCCTGTTGAGGGCTAGGCCGCTTTCAGCTATCACCCGGTGGCTTTCTATCGTTAAACGGGAAAAATCTTTGCCCAGGTGGATTACCATTCCCGCCAGCCCGGCATCACTGATGAGGACATTGGTGCCCTTACCCAGGACATAGTAAGGAATGTTTTTTTCCCGGGCAAAGGACAGGGCAGTTTTAACTTCTGCGGGGTTGGTGGGTTGGCAAAAGTAGCGGGCCGGGCCGCCTATTCCGTAGGAAGTGTAGTTTGATAATGGCACGAACTCCCTTATCCTCATTTTTGCCTCCTTATCTTCCATTCTTTTTTTTGGCTATTAGATGGGTTGACAGATTAATATTCGGGGTTTTCATTATATTTTCCTGCTCTAGCTAGAAAGATATCCCCTAATTAGCAAATAATACATGGGTTGGGAAAAGATTTTACCTCTCCAAAAGAAGGAAATTCGATATAATGTCGAATACATTATAGTATAAGCAAAGTTGTTACTTCCCCTGTGAATGTTATATATTCTCCAAAGAGTGCTGCCGGAACAGTGTTTTCACAGTAGCGGGGTCCAAATTATTCATCCAGTTGATTATGGTTCATTGGGATGATAAATTCTAAGGTGGTTGTAAAGATGAACCCGATAGGGGTTTGGGGTAGATTCGCCCTTGTGATTCTGACCGGATTCCTGGTGGTTGCCTCCGGGTGTGCAGATAAAGCTCCTTCTGCATTGTCGGCGGAAGGTGTGATGGCTGACAATAATATACAGGATGCGGAGGGCACAGTTATAACTCTGTATTATATTACTCGCCAGGGTGGGTATATGGTGCCCGTCAGCCAAAAGTTATGCACTACTGATCGTCCGGTCCGGTTGACATTGGGAAGGTTGATTGGGGGCCCGGATGCAGATGGTGATTTGATTTCTCCCATACCGCCGGAAACCCGGGTGCGGGATCTATACATTCGTGATGGTACTGCCTATGTGGATCTCAGCTGCAAATTCATCAGCGACATGGAGGCAGACAGCAGATATGCCCGATGGGCGGTGGAGACCTTGGTGCAGACCCTTAGCCAGTTTGACGATATTGACCGGGTTCAGATCTTGATTTCGGGGAAGGTAAGGGAAAAATTAGCTGAGGATGTGGAGATAGGTGAGCCTCTGGAGCCTAAGCGGTGGCTCAACGCCCCTACTGATGAGCCGGATGGTCAGATGATTCTTCTCTATTTTGATTATCAAGGCCAGTACCTGGTGCCCATCAGTAGGTATGTGGGGATTCCCACTGAGAGCTTGAGCCAGATGGCCATTGAGGAGCTTATTAAGGGACCCCAGGAAATGGTTGCCTTGGATCCGGTAGTGCCGGACAATGTTCGAATTTTAGACTATAGGGTTGAACAGGGAACCGCTTATGTTGATTTAGATTTGGGGGAGGCGGAGAAGGATGCTGACAATTGGGATGAATCCCGGGCACTTTGCTCTATGCTCTTTACCTTGATGGAATTTCCCCATATCCAGAATGTGCAGCTTTTGGTGCAGGGGCAAATAGTTGGTTATCTGAGCGGGCAGGTAGATTTAAATAATACTTGCCGTTCTACGGAGGTTAATTTAATGGGCACCCAGCGGGGTGGGGAAGGATGAGTTTTATCTGATCTATTATAGGATTATAGCCAGTGGGACATTAATGAAAAGTGCCTAGGCACTTTTTACTTTTTGTAGGGGAAGGAATATGCGGCAAGAAGAAGAAATAGGACTAATAAATAGCTTATGTTCTTGCTTTTATCTATTACTTTTATTTACGGGCTAGGGAGAAATGCTGTAAAATCCTTGATTATAATATGTCAGTGTCAACTATTGGGTATCATACATATGATAACAACCATGAAAAGACGGGGGTGTTAATTTGGCACTGGGGTATTTTTTAATATTTGTGGCCCGGGTTATAGATATGTCCTTTGCCACGATAAGAATACTGTTGGTTGTACGGGGACAACGACTTCAAGCAGCCGCCCTGGGGTTTTTTGAGGTTATTGTCTATATCCTGGCTCTGAATTCGGTGGTACGGCACCTGGATAATCCCTTTAACCTGTTAGCTTATGCCTTGGGCTTTGCCGCCGGAAATTATGTGGGAAGCTATGTGGAGGAAAAATTGGCCATGGGGCATGTTACCTTGCAGGTTATACCCAAGGGCAGAAGTGAAGATCTGGCGACGAAATTACGGGATGAGGGCTATGGGGTTACTGTTATTGATGGTTACGGCAAAGAGGGGCTGAGACAACTTCTTATCATCCTGGTAAAGCGGAAGAAATTGCCTGAAATTATGCACTTCATCGATGAGCTTGATCATGATTCCTTTGTTACTGTCATGGAAACCAAGTCCATTCAAGGTGGATTTTTGGGCCTGAAGGCAAAATAAGACTGCTTCCGAAAAGGGGCTAGTGCAAAAAAACATTGGGAGGGGGAGGAGGCATAACACAATGGGATTTCAAATCAAACGCAAAAATGGGATCCCTATTTATATTCAACTCAAGGAGCAGATAATGGATGAGATTAGGGGTGGAAGGCTGATGGGAGGGGAGCAGTTGCCGACGGAGAGGCAGATGGCGGAGGGGCTTTCCATCAGCCGCAATACAGTCAGTATGGCCTACAAGGAATTGGAGAAGGAAGGTGTACTAATATCATACCAGGGCCGGGGTACTTTTGTGGCCACCAGTGATCAAGTCTTTCGCCGGGAGGGCCGGAAGGAAAGGGTCCTGAAGGTGGTTGATTTAGCAATTGAAGAATCAGCCGAGCTAGGTTTTAGTATTGATGATTTTACTGAAATTGTCACTGACCGGGTGCAGGAAAAAAAGTCTGTTTTCCAGCAGGCTAAGGTGGCTGTAATTGAGTGTAACCGGGAACAGTTGGATTTTTACAGCGAACAACTGCATTATGGCCTGGGGATTACGGTTGTGCCTATAATTTTAGATGAGCTTATTTCCAATTCCGAAAAGGTTAAAAGGGTTTTAGCTGAGGTGGATCTGGTTGTAACCACCGTCTACCATGTGGAGGAAGTATTTGATCTTCTTAGTGAGAAGAAGAAACTGGTGGCTGTGGCCCTGGAGCCAGAAGTAAATGTTATTGTACGTATTGCCCGGAGTTTTCCCGCCAAAAAAACTCTCTTGGTATGCCTTACCGATAAATTTGCCCAGAGTATAAAATTATACTTGGGGCAGAGTGGAATTGATGCTGCTGACCTTGAGCATACAATTACCAGGGATAGGGAAGAATTGCTCCGCTTGCTAAAGGGTGTGAAAATGGTATTGGTATCCCCGGGCCGTAAAAGGGAAGTGGAGAAGCTGGTAGAGCCTAATACGGAGGTAATTGAATTTGTCCTCAAACCGGATCAGGGTTCAATAGGAAGGCTAAATTCTGCCATCTTGGAGCTAAATTAGACAGTTCAGGGGGTCTTGAAAGTAGATGTTTATGTGACTTTGGGAAGTTGAAGCA
The DNA here is from genome assembly GCA_012523785.1 of Bacillota bacterium. Lineage (GTDB taxonomy): Bacteria > Bacillota > DTU030 > DTU030 > DTU030 > JAAYTH01. The sequence continues at coordinate 4,687 of JAAYTH010000211.1, forward strand.
ACTATTTTAGCGAGCTTGTAGTCATAATTAAGGAGGAGAAAGATGCTTAGAGTTGGCAGGAGGCCCGATGAACTGCGGCCGGTTAAGATTGCGAGGAATTATATTAAGCATGCTGAAGGTTCAGTATTGATTGAATCCGGCGACACCAAGGTTATCTGTACGGCTACCCTGGAGGACAGGGTTCCGCATTTTCTCAAGGGAGCGGGGAAAGGGTGGGTAACCGCTGAGTATGCCATGCTCCCCCGGGCAACGGCGGTTCGTAACATCCGTGAGGCTACCCGGGGCCGTATCAGCGGGCGCAGTCATGAAATTCAACGGCTTATCGGCCGCGCCCTCCGGGCGGTAGTTGATCTTAAGGCCTTGGGAGAAAGAACCGTCTGGCTTGATTG
>JAAYTH010000028.1 GCA_012523785.1 Bacillota bacterium
ACAAAGGACGGGCGGATAGAATTGGGTGCCTGGCACGGCGAGGGTTATGTGCAGGTGCCGGGCCGGGAGCCCCTGCCCTTGGCCGGTGTAAACAAGCCGGGGACTGACTATGCCTGGCCCATCCTTTATACACCCGACTGGGGCAGCACAAGCCCAGCCACGCCCCCCGGAGTGGTGACCCTCATCGGGGTGGGTTCTAGGGTGGTCCGGGTTTCGGAAGAAGGGGAACAGCCTATCCCCGCCGGGGAAGGTTTCGCCCTGGTGGCCGGGAATGCCGCTGCTGAATATTTCCGGGGTCTGGGGCCCACTGATAGCATAGAATGTAATTACACCACTAGCCCCAAGGAGAGCAATTATAAGGTAGCCCTGGGGGGTGGAGCCATCCTCCTGCGGGAAGGGAAAATTGTGTCCGGCGGCCATGATGTGCCAGGTCGCCATCCCCGCAGTGCTGCCGGTGTCTCCGCCGATGGGAAGACCCTTTATTTGGTGGCGGTTGACGGCCGCCAAGATGAAAGCCGGGGCCTTACCCAGGAAGAACTGGCCCGGGTTTTATTGAATTTGGGGGCGGCTGAGGCCATCAACTTTGACGGCGGTGGTTCCACCACCCTCATCTCCCGGCCCTTGGGCTTTGAACAGCCGGTGGTAAAAAATGTACCGTCCGGAGGCAGCCAAAGGAATATTGCCAACGGCCTGGGCCTTTTTACTATCCGGGGTGCCGGGCCGGCGGCGGGGCTAATCCTTTCCACCGCCGATGGGAATGTCATCCTCAATGGTAGCCGTCGACTTACCCTCCGGGCCTATGACGATGCCTATAATCCGGTAGCTCTTCCCCCGGGTGAACCCAACTATGAGGTAATCCCTCGGGATTTGGGACAGGTGGTCCAGGGAATCTTTCAGCCCCGGAGAACCGGGAAGGGGCAAATTAAGGTTCGGTTGGGATCCTTGGAAGCAGAGTGTGATATAAGGGTTATTGGCCCGGCGATCCAGCTCAGTATAGCCCCCGACAAAATAAATGTAGAGCCCGGGAGCCAAGGAACCTTTACCCTCACTGCCGTCGATGCCTGGGGTTATCAGGCTGTGGTTGAACCGGGAGATCCTGCCTATGAGATCCGGGGGGAAATTGGCACCCTGGCCGAAGGTATCTTTACCGCCGCCCGGCAGCCGGGTTCAGGGGCCCTGGTTGCCAATCTAGACGGGATCCAGGCTGGGGCCCTGATCACCGTGGGTCGGGAGGTGTCCTCCCTAGAACGATTTGCCTCCCCCACAGATGTAAGTTTCCTTAGCTGGCCCCAGGGCCTGCCCGGCGGCATTAGTTTCCAAAAACCGCCAAAACCCCTGCCAGACAAGGAAGAAAATGCGGTTCTGGCCCTTAACTACGATTTCACCCCCCGGGAAGGAGCTACCCGGGCCGCCTATGTGGTCTTGGGTGAAGAAGGCCTCCCATTGGAATCCGGTGCCCAATCGCTGGGCCTATGGGTGTACGGCGATGGCAGTGGCCACTGGCTGCGGGGGCGGATAGAGGATGCAGAGGGTCAGCTGACTCCCTTGGATTTTGCCCGCCGCCTGGATTGGGAAGGATGGCGTTATGTACGGGCCCCTCTCCCTAGCACTGCTCCCGGGCCCCTAACACTGCGGCGGATCTACTTGACGGAACCGGATACGGCCCGGGGGGAAAAGGGTGTGATATACCTGGCTGACCTCCAAAAGGAGCGCTCCCTCTCCTGGGCCACTGGATTGTTGCCCCAGGTTGAGGATAGAAAGGAACCACCCCAGGCCCTAAGGGGGGAAAAGGCCCCCCCTGGTACAAAATTACTGCTGGTGGGTAATATCAGTACCAATGTGGATGGGGAAGCCTTGGGCAAGGCACTAATAGCCAAAAAGAAAGCCTTGGGAGCTGCCCACATCCTTACCACGGACCCCTTACCCAGGGAGGATGGAACTGCCTTACCAGTACTGCCCGCCGGGGCACTCCCCACTTCTTTTCGGGGTGAGGGCTTCAATTCCATCTACCTGGAGGCTGGATTAGGTGGGCTGCGGGAGACCAATTTCCAGCAATGGCCCTTCCTAGAGCAAGAATTAACCCGGATGCCTGCCAACTTCCCCCTCTTTATCTTCTGCAATAGGCCCCCCTACAAGGGGGAGGTTCCCGGCCTGGGTTTTAACAACAGAGCCGAGGCGGCCCTCCTGCGGCAGTATTTGCGGGAACATCAAGAAAATAGCGGGCAGGAGGTCTGGGCCCTCTGTGGCGGCACACCCGCCGGAGGTGACCCCTGGTGGCGTTTGGAAGAAGGGGTGCTGTACCTGGGGTTGCCCCCGGTCACTTCTGCTGGTGATTTTGACTATCTTTTGGTCACCCTGGGGCCCGCTGGCCCGGTATACAGTTGGCAGAGGGTGGGGGAATAGGGTAACTGCAATTAAAGGCTATTAAAAGTGCGAATAAAAACAGGCCGTCCCCCGGGGACAGCCTGTTTTCGTCTTTTTGGCTTGGCAAGGGGCCTTGGCCATTGGGGGTCATTTCCCCCCGGTTCCACTCAACCGGCCTTGGACGGGGAGGGGTGGGAGGCAATATATTTGTCTATCCAGCGGCCGGTACGAAAACGATTCTGGAT
>JAAYTH010000212.1 GCA_012523785.1 Bacillota bacterium
CTACGGATAATGCGGTGGCCTCGGCCATCAGTGCGGTTATCAAGGCAGCCAACGGGGCCAATATCCCGGTCTTTGGCTCGGAAAGTGCCCATGTGGAGCAGGGTGGTCTAGCCACCTTTGGTGTCGATTACTACCTCCTGGGGAAACAAACTGCCGGGGTGGCCGATGCTATCTTGAAGGGGCAGGATCCGGGGGAAATCCCCATCGAAGGTTCCCGGGACTTGAAGCTGGTTATTAACAAAAAGACGGCGGCTGAACTGGGCCTGACTGTTCCGGCGGATCTTTTGGAGGCGGCTGATGAGATTATAGACTAGGTGTTACTATTTAGCGGTATTTATAGGTGTTTAGTTAAGGAGATTCCAGATATACTCTAACCCCTCTTTATTGCCATGTGGTTTGCCCTGGGCCTAGCAATGGGGGGCCTTGACCAGCAAGGATCCTAGGCTTGGTCCAGGATGGCAATGGGGTTATCGTTGAACAATTATGGTTAGTGCTGGGGATTGAACCGGGTTAAAAAGAGGTGAATTGGCGTGAGTTTGGGTTTCGTTTTGGCATCTATTGAACAGGGTATGTTGTATGGGATAATGGCTTTGGGTGTGTATATGACTTTTAGGATCTTGAATTATGCCGATTTAAGTGTTGATGGCAGCCTGCCCCTGGGGGCGGCGGTAAGTGCCAGGCTAATTATCGCCGGAATTAATCCCATTATCTCGGTTTTTGCGGCTGTGGCTGCCGGGGCCTTGGCCGGTGGCATGACGGGGTTTTTGAACACTAGGCTGAAGATAACGGGGCTTTTATCAGGGATATTGACCATGTCGTCTTTGTACTCTATTAATTTGCGGATTATGGGCCGGTCCAATATCCCCCTTCTGCAGCAGCCTACGGTTTTTGGCCTGGCGGCCGATGTCTTCGGTGGGTCCAGGGCCGTATCCTTTTTGCTTTTGGGGATAATCGAGCTGGGTGTGATGCTTTTTATGTACTGCTTTTTGAGAACTCAGGTGGGTTTTGCCCTCCGGGCCTCTGGGGATAACCCCCAGATGGTCCGCAGCCTGGGGGTTAATACTGATAATATGAAGCTCCTTGGTTTGGTCATCTCCAATGCCATTGTCAGTCTTTCCGGGGCCTTGGCCGGGCAGTATATGGGTTTTGCCGATGTGGGGATGGGTATTGGGACTGTGGTGGCTGGTTTGGCTTCGGTAATAATTGGGGAGGTGCTGGTGGGGAAGAGGGGGATTGGTTTTGCCATTGTGGGTGTGGCCGTGGGGTCTATTGTCTACCGTTTGTGCATATCTTTAGCCTTAAGTTATGGTTTTGCCGCCTCGGATTTAAAGCTGATGACGGCCCTTTTGGTGATTATTGCCCTGTCGGCACCCAATATTAAAAGGGCGGTTTTTGCTGTGGCGGTGCGGGAGTAGTTTGGCTCAGGTTCGGGGTGGGATGGGAAGATGGAAGGGAAAAATTGTTTTGGGGTAGGTGATAGGGAGCATATGCTGGTTTTAACTAATATCTGCAAGGTTTTTAATCGCGATACGATTAATGAGAAACACATGTTTTCCCATTTAAACCTTTCTATTCAGCGGGGGGAGTTTGTCACTATTATCGGCAGTAATGGGGCGGGTAAGTCGACCCTGTTGAATATTATAGCCGGGGCATTGCCGGCGGATGGGGGCCGTATTATCCTTGATGGCCGGGATGTAACTACTTTACCGGAACACAAGCGGGCCTGTTTTATGGGCCGGGTATTCCAAGATCCCCTCCTGGGGACGTCCCCCAATATGACCATTGAGGAGAATTTGTCCCTGGCCTTTAACCGGGCCCACAATACCTCCCTGGGGTGGGGTTTGAATCCCAAGTTGAGGGGGTTGTTTTGTGAGGCCTTGGCTGCATTACAGCTGGGGCTGGAGGGGAGGTTGAATACTAAGGTTAAGTTTCTCTCCGGCGGGCAGCGGCAGGCTTTGACCCTGCTGATGGCTACTTTAACTAAGCCCAAATTATTATTGCTGGATGAACATTCTGCGGCCCTGGATCCCAACACTGCGGTGCAGATAAATGATTTGAGTGAGAGGATTATCGCGGAATATGGGATTACAACCCTGATGGTTACCCACAATATGGAGAATGCCATTAAAATGGGTAATAGGTTGATAATGCTGCAGGAGGGGAAAATAATTTTGGATATTAGGGGGTTGCAGAAGGCGCGGCTTTCAGTTGGTAGGCTTTTGGAGATGTTCCGGGAGGTACAGGGCAGTGAGTTTTCCTATGATGAGGCGTTGTTGGCGCCCTGAGGTTTTGGGCGTTGGGACAAGGGGAAGGATGGAAAACACGGGCATTGGAGGTTGGAGGGGCGGGGAACACGGGGCGGGAACCACGGAGCGGTGGGGGCACCGCTCCCTACGGTTTATGCGGGAGATATGGCAATAAATGTAGGGAACGACGCCCTCGTCGTTCCGTGCGGACCCCTGTTTATGCGAGAGATATCGCTATAAATGGTTCCGCGCTCCGATTTTCACCTAATTCAAAATGCCGGTACAACCGCTCCCCCATAGGTGTTATTGATAAAATCCCTTACAGCCTCGGTGTTGAGGGCTTGGGCCAGTTTTTGTAAATGTTCATTGTCTTTATCCTCGGGGCGCACTACCAACACATTGACATAGGGTGACTCTTTGTCTTCGATGAAAATGGCGTCATCCCGGGGATTGAGATTGGCCTCCAGGGCATAGTTGGTGTTGATGACGGCTATATCTACCTCACCCAAGGTGCGGGGCAGGGAGGCGGCGTCCAGTTCTTTGATGTCTAGGTTTTGGGGGTTGTCGCTGATATCCAAGATGGTGGCACTGAGGCCGGCGCCATCGGCCAGGGTGATGAGCCCGGCCTTTTCCAAGAGCAGCAGGGCCCGGCCGCCGTTGGTGGCATCGTTGGGGATGGCCACAACGGCACCATCCTGCAGGGTATCAATGTCGGTGATAGTTTCGGAGTAGATGGCCAGAGGTTCGATATGTACCCCGGCGATAACTACTAGATCAGAACCGGCCCCTTCGTTATAGGAATCCAAATAGGGTATGTGTTGGAAG
>JAAYTH010000213.1 GCA_012523785.1 Bacillota bacterium
GCCAATGCTGACTTCTGGGAGGAATACCACCACCATATCATCGAAAGTGTGCCGGTGGCGATAATTTCTATTAACCCCGAGGGCAACATAATGACTTACAATTGTGAAGCTAAAAAGCTTTTGGGGCTTTTGGGGGATGAATTTAAGGGTTTACACTATGGGGAATTATTGGCTAAAACAAGGGGAAGGTTAAATATTGATCCCCCCGGCCTGAGAATAGGAGATAAGATAGAAGGAGTTTTAAGGACCGGTGTACCCTTTAAAAAGTGGGCTCTGCGGATCGTCTGCAAAGGAAAAAAGGATCTTATTGTTAGTTTAAGTATTTCACCCATCCAGGATTCCGGAGGGCGGATCCTGGGGGCAACCATAGTAATTGAAGATGTCACCGAAAAGAAGAGGCTGGAACAGAACCTCCGGGAAGCGGAAAAAATGGCAGCCCTGGGACAATTGGCCGTTGGGGTGGCCCATGAAATCCGCAATCCCCTCACTACTATTAAGGGTTTTAGCCAACTGCTGCAGCAGCGCAATTATTCTCCCCCAGACCTGGCTGGCTATATGGAGAACATATTGGCGGAGGTCGATAAAATAGGAACCATAATCCACAACCTCTTGCTTTTGAGTAACTCCACCCGGATCGAAACTAAACCTGTGGACTTAAACCTGCTATTGGAATCACTACTTCCCCTTCTTCAATCGGAGGCCGCCCTGACAGATGTGGAAATTTCCTACCATCTCCGGGGGAAATTCCCCCCCCTAGAGGCAGATCAGGGGGAATTGCACCGGGCCTTCTTAAATATTTTCCTAAACGCCCTTCAGGCCATGCCCTATGGTGGTGTCCTGACTATTAATACGGTGTACTGGGCCCGGAAGGGGGAAATATGGGTACGGGTAACCGATACCGGCTGTGGTATTGCTGATGAAGACTACAAGCACATTTTCAACCCCTTTTTTACTACCAAGGATGAGGCTGTGGGCTTGGGATTGTCCGTCGCCTACCAGATTATTCAAAAACATGGGGGTGAAATTGTGGTCAATAGTATAGTGGAGAAGGGTACAACCGTTACTGTTAAACTGCCTGTGGACAATACTGTTTCCAGGAGGGGCAAGTTCAATGGCTGAGGGGGGGAAATTTTATGCACACAATCCTGGTGGTCGATGATCAGGAAGGAATACGTTTCTTGCTCAAGGAGGTTTTTAAAGGGGGGAAGTACCGGGTTGTCACTGCCGCCGATGGAGCCGAGGCCCTAACCAAGTGGGAGGAGTGGGGACCTGATTTAGTCCTTTTGGATATGAAAATGCCCGGGCTGGATGGCCTTGATGTCCTCCGGAAGCTGGCTGAAAAACACAGACAGGTACCAGTTATTATGATGACCGCTTATGGGGAGCTGCAGATTGTGGAGGAAGCCCTCGGCTTGGGGGCCAAGGGTTATATAACCAAGCCCTTTGATATTCTAGAACTGCGCCAGACTGTAGATACGATACTGGCTGGTGCTGGGAAGTGATATGCAGCTGCAAACTCCTGATCCTTTAAAGAAGGATAGCGGGTCAAAATAGGCGAAGTACATATCCTTGCATAACATATACTTTTAGGAGGAATAATTTATGTGGCCCATCATCGTTGCTTTGCTCGTGGGTGCTTTCATAGGCTATTTTAACTTGCTGCCACCGGCTATTTCCCGCTGGGCAAATAACTTTACCACCGCCGGGATTATAATCCTTCTTTTTTTAATGGGGGGGCAGATCGGCACTGATAAGGAAATAATTGCAGGATTGGGCCGGATGGGTGTGCAGGCAATTTTGTATGCCCTCTTTGCAATCCTGGGCAGTATTATTGCTGTCAAGATCCTGGAAGTGGTAATACTCCCCCACCCCAAGAAGGAAGAAAGGGGCGGCGGGGTATGACCATTATCATTCTTTTGGCATTGGCTGTGGGGATACTTTTTGGCTATGGGGGCCTTATTCCGGATCTTGTGCTGGGGAATATTGATTTCTTAATTACCTTCACCCTGTGCTTTCTTGTGGCCAGCATTGGACTGGAGTTTGGCGGTAACCGGAAGATATTGTCCCAAATCCAATCCCTTGGTTACCAAGTTATTTTCCTACCCCTGGCCGTGGCAATGGGAAGTATCGTCGGCAGCATCCTTTTGGGGTTTTTTCTGGGGGTGCCGGCCGGTGAAAGTGCTGCCATTGGGGCCGGGTTCGGCTGGTATAGCTTTTCCGGGGTTTTATTAACCAAGCTGCACTCAATAGAACTGGGTACCTTGGCTTTCCTGACTAATGTCAGCCGAGAGGTCCTATCCCTTCTACTGACTTCTACTGTGGCCCGTTACGGGGGACCCTATGCGGCTGTGGCTCCGGGGGGCGCCACCACCATGGATGTTACCCTGCCCCTTATTGTGCGGTACGCCGGTCTCGACATGGCCCTGGTGGCTTTCATAAATGGCTTGGTGCTAACTATCCTGGTACCGATCCTTATCCCCCTTCTGGTTTGAGTTAAAGTGAGGGGATTTAGACCCCGGCTGCTGTGGGTGGGCTTTCGCCCCGGCACCCTAAATTTCCCATATTTTACCTTGACACCGGGGCCTGGGGAGTGATACACTTATATATGCAAATACACGCTTTTTTGGAGCAAATCATCCTTGGTGTGTCTTTTTGGCAAGAATCTTCGCCCTAAACGAAGATTCTTCGCTTTTAATGCCCTTTACGACTATTTTCAACAAGGTTCATTCTTTTCCGAAACGAATATTTTCCTACCTATCGAATAAAAGGCACTTTATATCCCGCAAAAATTTGATTTTATCGTCTATAAATTTACCCATGGGCATATTATACTTGGGAAACCGGGGGGAGTAATATATTTCTCCCCCCATATGGGGTGCAGTTTATCCTTTACACGGCCCACTGTTTCTCCGGCCCCCCTGGTATATAATGGTGCATAAAGGATAAAATACTAAATAATGGCATCAGAGGAGGTGACCAATTGGATCTTTCCCAATTGGAGAAAAAAAGTTTGGAAGAATTAAAACAAATCGCCCGGGAGATGGAGCTGAAGGGATTTAGTCGCCTGCGGAAAAAGGATCTTATGGTGGAAATACTAAAGGGTCAAACGGAACAACGGGGTGGGCTGTTTTCCCAGGGTATACTGGAACTAATGTCCGAGGGTTATGGTTTTTTCCGCACGGAGGGCTATTTACCTGGTAATAAGGATGTCTATGTTTCCCCCTCCCAAATTCGCCGTTTTGACCTGCGCACCGGTGATTTGATCTCTGGCCGGGTTAGACGTCCCCGGGAGGGGGAGCGGTATCCGGCCCTGCTCTTCATCGAGGCCATCAATGGCGATGATCCCGAATCCATGCGCCGGCGTCCCTCCTTTGATGACCTTACCCCTATTTATCCCCAGGAACGGCTGCACTTGGAACATTCCCGCCAGGCCATTGCCACCCGCCTTATGGATTTGGTAACCCCCATCGGCAAGGGTCAGCGGGGTATGATTGTATCTGCCCCCAAGGCGGGGAAGACAACATTGCTCAAGGAAGTTGCCAACAGCCTGAAGGCTAACCATCCGGAATTGTACCTGCTGGTACTCCTTATTGATGAACGGCCGGAAGAAGTAACAGATATGGAGCGGTCCGTTGCCGGTGAAGTTATCAGCTCCACCTTTGATCAATTGCCGGAAAATCATGTCAAGGTGGCGGACATGGTTTTAGAGCGGGCCCGGCGGCTGGTGGAGCAGGGCAAGGATGTGGTTATTTTGCTGGATAGTATCACCCGTCTGGCCCGGGCCCACAACTTGGTTATCCCGCCCAGTGGCCGGACCCTATCCGGTGGCTTGGATCCGGCGGCTCTTCACAAGCCCAAGCGTTTCTTTGGAGCGGCCCGAAAACTGGAGGAGGCGGGCAGCTTGACTATACTGGCCACCGCCCTGGTGGATACCGGAAGCCGTATGGATGAGGTTATTTATGAGGAGTTCAAGGGAACAGGCAACATGGAGCTGCATCTGGATCGGCGCCTGGCCGATCGAAGGATTTTCCCGGCCATTGATATCCAGCTTTCCGGCACCCGCAAGGAGGAACTGCTCTTGGAACCAGGAGAATTGGAACTTACCTGGGCCCTGCGCCGTTCCCTGCAGGCCAACACTTCGGGGATGGCCGAGTACACCGATTTTTTGATCAAAAGACTGCGCAAGGCCCGGAGTAATGCCGAATTCTTATCTGTTTTTGCCAAGGATAGTATTAAAAGGGCCTAGAGGAAGGCCCAGGGAGACAAGGGGATCTGCCTTCTCGCCGACATGGGGGCCTAGAGGGGATCTTTCTGGGTTTTCCCGCCGCCTTGATTTTTTTGCTAGATGTGTTATAATGTCTGTGGCGGCAAAATGATGATATTTTTAATAATTCAACGCGGGGTGGAGCAGTCCGGTAGCTCGTCGGGCTCATAACCCGGAGGTCGCTGGTTCAAATCCAGCCCCCGCAACCATATTCATCATGGCGGCGTAGCTCAGTTGGCTAGAGCATGCGGTTCATACCCGCAGTGTCGGGGGTTCAAGTCCCTCCGCCGCTACCATATGCGAGAACTTCTGCTCTAAAAAGCGGAAGTCTTTTTTTAATCCCTTTGTCCCATGGGCGGCGGTGTATCACAATTTTTTCCGGGAACTTCCGAGGGGAAAAGAACGGGAAAAAACCTTGCTTCAGCGGTAATTATATATTACAATGTGATTAGAAAGGAAAAAAACCGAATACAGTTTTTAATGTCTTCGGGGCCAGGTGAGGGGAATTAATGTTTTTCCCCAATTCCTTACCGCTGGTGATGCCTCCTTCGAGGGGATGAGCCCAACAGCCTCAACAGTCGATCC
>JAAYTH010000214.1 GCA_012523785.1 Bacillota bacterium
AATAGTAAGGGTCAAGCTGGTAATTACCGCCAGCTTAAATACAATAACCAATGATAATGTTATCAGCACCGGGGCCAGACCCTCGCCAATCCCCACTAAATCCTTCCACTCAACTTGCCGCTGTCCAGCCCGGTCCCCAAATTTATCCCCGGCGACCACGTGGAGGATAACAAAACCCGTCCCAATGGCAACCAGGGTGGAAGGAAAAAGATAGGGTATTAACTCCACCACTTCCATTCCCGTCATCCCCGCTGTCATAACCACCGCCGGATAAAGGGGAATACTGTACTCCCACACGTGGCGGAACCAATAGTTGATATAACCCTTTACCTCCGGGGCCAGCTCCAAATCCCCCGCCCCCTGATCCACCAAGGGGCAGGATATGAGGGCCCCACCCACCGAGGGCAAAAAACCAATAAGGGCAGGCAAAAGACTCAGAGCCAGCCGATTATTGGGAATAACCCGCCTTATATCCGTTACCAATTGCTGCAAAACCCCCTGCCCCTCCATAATCCTTTCCAAAACCATTATAAGAAGCAGCATCCCCACTAATTCCAGTGTCAATCCATCAATTAGGGTCCTAAGGAGGGTCATGATAATATTCTTGGGGTTTACCCGTAAAAAGATCCCTAGAAAAATTGAGGCCCCCAGCATCGTTACTCCCAGGGGTAATTTCCAGCGGAGCCCCAGTATGATTAAAACAATGACAATAGCCAGCTTAAGTATGGGAATATAATCCACGCGGACTCCCCCTTCTATTGGTGATATATTGGGTGATACATATGGTGAGTTGTGATGGGGCGGATTCGGTGAAACTTGTCAGTTAAGGGGCAGCCAGAACACCGCCATCTACTTAATATTATGTATAACTTCCACAGCTGGCCGCCTTTTCCTGCTGCCCGGGATTATCCCCGGTGTCCGAAAAAATTACTTGACAGCCCCCGCTCCACTATGATATTATTTTCAGCGACAAGAAAATACAGCGCTAACACAGGCTCTTATCCAGAGAGGTGGAGGGACTGGCCCAGTGAAACCTCGGCAACCAACCGCTCATTCGCGGTCCGGTGCCAATTCCAGCAGGATGTAATCCTGACAGATGAGAGTGTGGCTAATACAATGTATGTATTCTGCCCCTCCGTCTGCCGGAGGGGCTCAATTTTTTTCCCCACAATACTATAAAATTTTTCAAAGGAGGCCCATATGATGATAAAAGTAAAAAACCTGGGCAAGGAATTTACCACCCCCCAGGGAAAACTAACTGCACTTCAAAACATATCCTTTACCGTTGTCGAGGGCGAGGTGTTTGGCATCATGGGGCCCTCTGGTGCCGGAAAAAGCACCCTGGTCCGCTGCCTCAACTATTTAGAGCGCCCCACCACCGGGACCATCCAGGTTGCTGGCCGGGACCTGGCCACCCTAAATCCTAGGGAATTGGCCCGGGTCCGCCAGCAGATGGGCATGATCTTTCAGCATTTTAACCTACTCAAACTGCGGACAGTAGCCCAAAACATAGCCTTCCCCCTGGAGATCGCCCGGTGGCCCCGGGAAAAAATAAAAGACCGTGTGGAAGAACTGTTGAACATAGTAGGCCTAACAGATAAGGCCCAAGCCTATCCCCACCAGTTATCCGGAGGGCAAAAACAGCGGGTAGGCATCGCCCGGGCCCTGGCCTGCCGCCCCCGGCTCCTATTATCCGATGAAGCAACCTCGGCCCTGGATACAGAAACCACCCAATCCATTTTGGGGCTACTGCAACATATAAACCGTAATTTAGGTGTTACCATCGTCATCATAAGCCACGAACTGGCCGTCATCAAGCAGATGGCCCATCGGGTCGCCGTCCTCTCGGAAGGACAATTGGTGGAAATGGGCACTGCGGCCCAGGTCTTCACCCGGCCCCATGCCGCCGCCACCAAGCGCCTCCTCACCACCGACACCTTGGCCCCCCCAGTCCGGTCCCAACCACTTTCGTTAGAACCGGCCCTGGCCGTTGGGGAGGTGATATAAGGTGTCTAAGCTTTTAGCCGATAGTGCACTGCAAAACTTAATTCTAGCCGCTAGCGGGCAGACACTGTATATGGTAGGATTCTCCCTGGGCATCGCCATAGCCGTAGGGGTCCCCACCGGGGTACTTCTGGTAGTCAGCACCCCCGGGCA
>JAAYTH010000215.1 GCA_012523785.1 Bacillota bacterium
ATGTGGATTATGACCTTCCACGCCGCCTGTGTCCGGATACTGCGGCGGGAAGGCCGCTACCTAAATCAGAAGGCGGGTTTTGTCATTTATGATCGGGCTGATCAGCTGGCCTTAGTGAGGGAGATCCTGCGGGAATTGAATTTGGATGATAAAAGGTTTTCCCCCCAAGGGTGCCTGGCCGCCATCGGCCGGGCCAAAAATGAACTGGTGGGGCCCTCTGCTTTTCATTCCTATCTCACAAAACACAGCAGTTATTCCGACTTTTATATCCGCCACTTGGATAACATCTACAAACTGTACCAGGAAAAGTTGGAAGAAAATAAGGCCCTGGATTTTGATGATCTCCTCAATACCACGGTCCACCTCTTTGAGGAATACCCGGAGGTTTTGCAGCGTTATCGGGACCGGTTTCAACATATTTTAGTCGATGAATACCAGGATACCAACCATGCCCAGTATATGTTGGTGAAACTACTGGCCACGGAACAGGGTAACCTGCTGGTGGTGGGCGATGACTACCAGTCCATCTATGGCTTTCGGGGGGCAGATCTGCGCAATATCCTTGATTTTGAGCGGGATTATCATCAACCTCGAATCATCAAGTTAGAACAAAATTACCGTTCCACCGGTTGTGTCCTCAAGGCCGCCAACGGCCTTATGTCCCACAATAGGGGGCAGCGGCCCAAATCTCTTTGGACGGCGGGGGAGGAGGGGGAGAAGATCCAGGTCTACCGGGCCGCCGATGAGCGGGGGGAGGCGGAATATGTGGCCCGGGAGGTGGTACAGCTTCGGGGGGCTGGTTATTCCTGGCGGGACTTTGCCATCCTCTACCGCACCAATGCCCAGTCTCGGGTGCTGGAGGAAATATTCCGCAATATGGGAATCCCCTACTCTTTGGTGGGCACCTTGGGGTTTTATGAGCGCCGGGAAATAAAGGATCTGGTGGCCTATATGCGGCTCCTGGTCAATCCCGATGATGGTGTTTCCTTAAATCGGGTCATAAATATCCCCCGGCGAGGGATCGGCCCCGTCAGCTTTGGCCGTATTGAAGCCTATGCTCGGGCCCGCAGCCTCCCCCTGACAGATGTCCTGCCTCTGGCGGAGGAGATCCCCGGCTTGAATCGGAAGGTACGGGCTAACCTTTTAAAATTTGCCCAGGTCTTGAATACCCTGCGGAATTTATCCCGCCAACTGCCGGTATCGGAACTTATCCCCCAAATATTGTCCCTGACCGGCTATAGGGAACTATTGGAGGAGGAGGGGTCGGCCGAGGCCCTGGGGCGCCTGGAAAACCTGCAGGAATTTCGTACCGTGGCCCAGGAATTTGAAGATCGGGGGGAAGACGGCAGCCTGGAGGATTTTTTAGTGGGTATTTCCCTCCTTTCCGATGCCGATACTTATCTAGACGGGGAGGATGCCCTGGTTATGATGACCCTACACAATGCCAAAGGCCTAGAGTTCCCGGTGGTTTTTTTGGTGGGGATGGAGGAGGGGCTATTGCCCCATAATCGTTCCCTGGATAGGCCGGGGGAGGTGGAGGAGGAGCGGCGCCTCTGCTATGTGGGTATCACCCGGGCCCAGGAAAGGCTATATCTGGTCTATGCCTATGAACGAACGCTCTACGGCCGCCGGCAGAGGTATCTACCCTCCCGCTTTATCAATGAGATTCCCCCGGAAGTAAAGGAGGAGGTGGGGAATAGGCGGAGGGGAGGTTTCCTAGTCGGTTCCAATTCCCATGGGGAACCAGTACCTAGAAAAAAGGTACCAAGGGACCTTGCCTTTAGGCCCGGTGACCGGGTCTACCACCGGGCCTGGGGGGAGGGGACCGTCATCAGCATATCGGGAGAGGAAGAAGATCCCACGGTAACCGTATCCTTCCCCGCTGAAGGGTTCCGGAACCTCTCCCTCCGCTATGCCCCCCTAAAAAAGCTTAAGGGTCATTAGGGGCCTAGGGATAGATTGGCTAGGAGTGGGAAAAATTACAGATGAAGTAACTACTTAGCAACTCATAGTGTCGTCCTGAGCGAAACGCAGGATCTTAGGTGTTGGAATGAAAAGTATATTTGAGGAGGTTTGCTCCATGGATCCCGTCCAGCGCGCCACAGAACTGAGGCAGCTTTTGGCCCATCACAACCATCGCTATTATGTATTAGATGCTCCGG
>JAAYTH010000216.1 GCA_012523785.1 Bacillota bacterium
ACAGGATTGATGGTTCTAGTTAATTGGCCCAGCGGGAGGTAGTTCTATGAAAACTTTTAATGATTCGGCCCCATCATATGATAAGTGGTATGAGGGCAAAATGGGTGCTTTTGCAGATGGGGTGCAAACAGAATTGGCCTTGAAACTCTTTAAGCCCGTGGCTGGTATGCATGTTTTGGATGTGGGCTGTGGGACGGGGAACTTTAGTTTGAAACTTGCCCGCTTGGGTCTAAAGGTCACAGGCATTGATGTCTCTGCTGAAATGTTGAAAGTGGCGAAAAAAAAGGCAGAGGCACAGGATCTGGCGATAAATTTTCTAGAGATGGATGCCCAGAACATGGAATTTCCCGACGATTTTTTTGATGGGGTGTTTTCCCTGGCCGCCCTAGAATTTATCCGGGAACCCGACAAGGCCTTGGATGAGATGTTCCGGGTTCTAAAAAAGGATGGGAGGCTTTTAATCGGTACCATCAATAGGAACAGTAAGTGGGGGGAATTATACCTGGGGAGAAGGCAGAGCAGGGATTCCGTCTTTAGTGGTGCGTCCTTGCTGACTAGGGAGGATCTTCTCAGCTGGAAGCCCGAAAAATTGCTGGCTAGCGGTCAGTGTCTCTTTCTACCCCCGGATACACCGGAGGATAAAATTTCTCCAGATTTAGAAAGGGAATTATCTAGTAGGGAAAGGGGAGGTTTTATATGTGCCCTGTGGGAAAAATAGCGGCAGGTGAAATATCTTTCTTACCACTGGGAACAAGGGATACATCTAATCTGGTGAAAAAGGTGATTGACAGCATACGGGAGAGCGGATTGGAGTATAGTATGGGGGATATGTCTACCTTTGTAAGGGGGGAAGGGGATAAGTTATTTCAGCTGCTGAAGGACATTTATACGGAGCTGGATGGGGAATGTGAATTTGTCCTTCTGGTAAAGATGTCTAACACGTGTGGTTGTTAGTTGGGGCTAGCGGGGCTTTGCCCCCGGCCAAGCTATTAAGGTTTTAAAAGGTTGACGGCCTCCTTGTGGTCTATGTAGGGCCCCTTTATTTTACCCCTGTCAAGCCCCCAGCATTGGGAGGTGGGGGCGTAATGCTCTAGATGGTGAATAAATTCTGGATGGCAGGTAAGGATGAAAACTTGGCGGGTTTCTGCCAAGGTGGCGATGAGCCGGGCCGTCTGTCTGCTGTGCTGGGGATCAAAATTTACCAGGGAGTCATCGAAAATTACCGGCAGGGGTTTCATATTGAGTATCCGGCTTAACCTTACCGAAAGAAAGAGCTGTTCCTTTGTGGCCCGGCTCAAACGGGGGGTGGGCAGGGGATCTTTCGTACCTGCCTGCCTAACGGCAAAATCGGGGGCTAGATTTGCTTCTCCAGGGGTGGCAGGTATATCTATTTTGCTATAATCCCCGGCGGTGATCTCGGTAAATATTTTGCTGGCTGAATCTAGGACAGAACCCTTGCTGCCTTCGACAAAAACCCGGTGGGCTTCCCGGACCAGGAATTCTGCCAGCCGGTAGGTGGCATACTCTTCAGCTAAAATTTCCAGACTGTTTTGGGCCTTGATGATTTTCCCCTGGGCGGCCTGTAATTTTTCGTCGGAGGATAAATCCTGGATTTCCTTCTCCAGAACTGCTATTTCTTGGATCTTTTCTTCCTTTTGCTGCCCCCAATTTTTTAATTCCGTTGTCAACCTTTCATATTCCGCCTCAACCTCTGCCAGGGATGAATAGGTATCGAAGTATTCGGCATAGGCCGATAGTACATCTTTTTCCGCCTGGTCCGGGAGGAGAATTTCTTTGCGCCGGCCGATACTTAAGGATGTCTTTAAATTTAAGTCTAGAGCCGCCCGGAGTTCTTCTTCTTTTTTGAGTTCTTGATGGCGCCTACCCCGGGCAATAAAGGAGCCCAACCTTTGGGTTAGTTCCGCCGGGCTTATATCTAAAGGTAGCTGACCAGGGGGGCTTTCCCTCGGCAGTAATTCGGTGATTTTTTTCTCTAAATTCTCCTTGTCTACCCTTGCTTTCTCCAGTTTCCGGGCCAATGACAGGTGGGCGATGGCTTCCTCCACCAGGGCGAAAATTTCCTGGGAGGCGGAAAGGTCCTTATTCCCAGCAGCTAGCTCCAGGTTCAGGGATTTTAAGGTTAAAGTAATTTCAGCAAAAATGTTCCCTAGTTCCCGGTGCAGGTCTACCAGTCTTTTGCCCTCCTGTAACCAAGGATTGTAGCGGTCCTTTAGATTTACCACCTCCCGGTGGAAATCCATCAACTGTTGATAGGGGATTTTAGCGGGTAGCCCCAGATGTATAAGGGTTTTGTTTAATCTGTCCTCCGTGGTCTTGAGGGTTTCTTGATAGGATTTTCTTTCCCCCTCCAGGAGTATGAGCTGCCTTTCCAGTTCTTTAATGCTAGTATCTAAAGAACTAAGTTGGTTTTTATATTCTTGTTCCTTCAGCCGCAGTGATTGGGAATGAATATAGATTGCGGCCCCCAAAACAAAGCCCGCTGCTAGTGCAGATAAGGGGCTGAAGAGGCTGATGAGCAAAACGGCTGTTAGGGACAAGGCAGTTATTAGCGGCAGGCTCCCTGGACGGCCCACCTTGTTTTTTTCTAAGAATTGTATCCTTTCTTTTTGCTTTGGGTCCAGGCTATCCTGGATTTGTATTTTCTGGCTGGATAATTGCTCCATCTGTTCTAGGGTTTTTTTGTGCTTTTCCACATCCTGCCGCAGCTTTTCCTTCTGGACGCCATCGGTGGCGATTTTTTCCAGGATAGATAGGTCATCACCCCAGGGGGCATATAGTTGGGCCAATCTGTCCTTTAAATCCCTTTCTTCTTCCTGATGACGCTGGTTTCTTTCCCGGTAGGTGGCCAGCTTTTCCCTCCATCCGGAAAGGTTTCTCTCATAACTGGCCAGCGTATTTTGCTTGTGAAGGTAAAGATCCGGCTCCTCCATCCCGGCGGTGAGGATGAAATCCCGCTGGGATTTTTCATATTCATCTAGACAATCGGCATATTTTTTCTGAAGCTCAATCCCCTTCGTGAGACCATCTTCCGGGTATGATGCCAATAAATCTTTTTCTTGTTCTAATTTGCTTTCCAAAAGGAGCATTTCTTCGTATTGCACATAATGGTCTTTGATGACCTCTAAGGTTTTCTTTTCTGCCTCTCCCCGGCGGAGATTCTCCTCCAGGCGGGGAATTATTTCCTCCTTTAATTCTGTCAACTCCTCCAATTTGCTGTAATAGGAATCCAACTCTTGGTTGGCCTCGTTTCTGGCGGCAATTCCTTCCTGGATTATTTCGTAGTAAGGTTTAAATTTATAGACATTTTTGCTCCCCCGGGTACCGCCAATGTTCTCCGCCTTTTCCACGAACTCCCTTTCCAGTTTGGCCAGGCGCAGGGCATCCCCCCATCCTCCCCCCAGCAAAACTACTTGCAGACCTTCTTTTTCACTGGTATCCAGGCCGGTGGGGATATGTCTTAACTCATCCAGACTGATGGTAAATATTTGCCGATAGGTAAAGGCATCTAAGTTATGGAAGATATCTTCCACTTCCCTAGCGGGATAAGTGCCCAGGGGAGAAACCTTGGGTTTGCTGTTACCCAGGATATGGATGTTATAGCGGCTCTTATCTGCTAATTCCAGGTCGGCATTATAATCATGTTGGCCCGCCAAGGGGGAGGGAATAAAATCTTTTTTCGGTAGGCCATAGCCCAGGTAGCGAAGGGCCATCATCAGGGTTGTCTTCCCCGCCCGGTTGGGCCCGGCGATAATAACCAGGCCGGGATGGATATCATCCATGATCTGATGGCGGATAATGCCAAAATTATTGCAGCAAAGTCGGCGAATTTTCAATGGTCTTCACGCTCCCCGACAATTTTCTCAAGGACCATATTAAAGGCATCCTTAAGTAGAGAATTAAATTTTTCGTCGGTCATCGGGAAGGCGTCATCCCTCAAATCTTCGGGGTCCTGGGGTTTGTACCAGATATTGCCCAGGTCGGCGATGGCCTTCTCCCGGAATTCCGGCTTTTCTTCCACAGCCCTTTTAATTTCCTCCAGGGTTTTTACCGTCTCATCTTGTTTCAGTAAGAATTCCAAGTCCGGTATGGGGGAGCCGGTGTGCAGTCTTACCCCTTCGGTCCACAGGTAGGGCCTGGTGGTGGTCAGGTGTTGATTGAGGATTTCCGCCAGTTCGGTGGCAATCTCAGCCTCATTGCCGGAGATGAGATTGTCATGGATAGGGTTTCGGCCCCGGACTTCCCAGCGCACCACATATCCTTCTGGCTCATAATCTGAGTGGGGGCAAAAAAAGCCGGGGGGCATTGGGGGAGGGGTGGCTATGATTTTTTGCCCCTCCTTTAGCAGTAGATCCGTCAGGTCATCTAAATTGTTTAGGGCTTGGCCCGGGTCTAGGGTGATCTTGGGGGTCAACCAGATGATGGCTGAGGTGGG
>JAAYTH010000029.1 GCA_012523785.1 Bacillota bacterium
GAGAGGAGCGAAGGATCTTGGCATTAGGCGGTAAAGATCCTGTGGGCAAAGCCCTCGGAGTGACAATTAAGATATTCCGTAGTCTATAAGGAAGGCTAACAAGATGTGCTTTTCAAATACGGCTGAGTAGTTGCGTATTATTTTATCGCTAAAAGGACCGGCGGCCCTTTAATGGTGTTATATATCTAAAAGGGCCGATACCGTTCTGTGACTTGTCATAAAATTAACAATAAGTATTTTATAAATAAAGGAGGAATTCCAAATATAGTGTCAAAGACAATAGTATACTGATCATGACAGGTAGTGACAAGTAGAGCAACAGGTAGTGACAACTTGAATCTTAGGGAGGGTATGGCATTGCTGGGTGGCGACGGAACCCGTCCACTATATAAACGGCTAAAGGATTATCTCTATGGAGAGATAGAAAAAGGGAATTTGCAGCCTAATCAGCAGATTGCCTCGGAACGGGAATTGTGCCGGCGTTTCGATTTGAGTAGAACCACCGTTCGTCAGGCATTGGCGGAGGCTATTGCCGAAGGGACCTTCTATCGGATACAGGGAAAGGGCACCTTTGTCGCTGACCCCAAAAGGGTGGAACAGCAGGTTAGTGCTATTACTAATTTTATGGATACCATTAAATCTAAGGGTTGGCGGCCGGGCATGGAAGTTTTGGAACACAAGATAATACCGGCGGATATTGAGATGGCTAAAATATTACAGGTGGAAGCGGGGGAAGACGTGGTTTTTTTGAAGGCCCTGGGTAAGGGAGATGCTGAGCCTACGGGTTTGTACATAATTTACCTACCCTATGAACTGGGCCTGAGCATTATAGAGGAAGGGGAAGAAGACCGGCGTAAATATGGGCTGTGGATTCCCCTTTTAAACCACCATGCCCAAAAACTAGGTTTAGATTTGGCCTATGCTGATCAGGGATTTGAGGCTGTTGTTGCCCGCCTAAACACAGCGGAAATTCTGCAGGTACCGGAAGGGGCACCCATTTTGAAGGTAACATCCATAGCATATACCAGCCGGGATATTCCGGTAGAATTCCGTCGTGTCTATTACCGGGGTGAAAAATACCGGTTTACCATTAGGCGTAGATATGATGACGGTACTGCCTACGGGCGGTGAACTTTGGTAGGGGGGAGACGAAATGGCTAGGGCCCTATTGATTGATTTTGGAAGTACTTACACTAAAGTGGTGGCGGTAGATATGAAGGAGGGCACCCTATTGGCCACAGCTACTGCCTTGACAACCATTGGCACCGATATCACCCGGGGAATGGAGGAGGCAGTTGCCAAAATAAAGTTGCAGCTGGGGAGGGGATGTAACTTTCAGCATAAGCTGGCCTGTAGCAGTGCCGCCGGCGGTCTGGGCATGATAGCCATTGGCCTGGTACCGGATTTTACCGTAGAAGCGGCTCGACGAGCGGCCCTGGGGGCCGGGGCCCGGGTACTGGGGGCCTATGCTTATGAACTTACCCTGGCAGAACTTTCCCAGTTGGAAAAGGAGCCGGGGGATATTATCCTCCTGGCCGGTGGTACTGATGGCGGTGATAGAAAGGTACTGCTACACAATGCCCGCCTTTTAGCCCGGTCCCGGATCAGTGTGCCGGTTATTCTGGCGGGGAACAAGGTGGTAGTTCCCGAGGCGGCCCGCATCCTGGGTGAGTCGGGTAAGGAGGTCCGCATCACGGAGAATGTGATGCCGGAATTAGGTGAACTGAATATAGAACCGGCCCGGGAAACCATCCGACAGGTATTTATGGAAAAAATTGTGGAGGCCAAGGGCCTGCGCCGGGCCGAAGCCTTTGTCGATGGTGGTATATTGATGCCAACACCGGCGGCGGTTTTGGCCGGTGCCCGACTTTTAGCCGATGGTGCATCGGGGGAGGGGGGAATCGGTGAACTGATGGTCATTGATGTGGGGGGGGCCACCACCGATGTTCATTCTGTAGCTGCTGGTAGGCCCACCCGCACCCGGACCATTGTCCGCGGACTGCCGGAGCCCCGGGCCAAGCGGACTGTGGAGGGTGATTTGGGACTGCGGGTCAGTGCCCTGTCCCTCTTGGAAAGTGCTGGCAAAGAACAACTTCTAAGGAATACCGATGCTAACATAGATTTGGAGGTCCTAATTCCCCGCCTGCCCACTGAGCTGGGATGGCTTCCCGGCACGCCGGCTGAGAGGGCCCTAGAGAGGGGTATGGCCGTCACCGCGGTTGAAAAGGCGGTCCGGCGCCATGTTGGTACCTTAAAGGAGTTTTGCACCCCGACTGGTCAGTATTTCATCCAGGAGGGTAAGGATCTAACTGCCGTCCGCTATGTCCTGGCAACCGGGGGTATTTTTGTGCACTTGGAAAATCCGGGGGAAATTTTGGCCCGGGCCTTTGTCCAAAATCAAAACCCCCTTATTTTGCAACCCACATCTCCTCAATTTTTATTAGATAGGGATTATGTACTCTGGGCGGCCGGGCTACTGGGGGAAATTGCCCCGGTGCAAGCCTTGCATTTCCTGAAGAATAGCATAGATTGGCGGAAAGAGGCTATGGCAAGGGATTGCCATGGTTCAGATATGAAAATTCCCCTTACAAATTGATGCTATCCGATGATAGGAGTCAAGGAGTAGGGGGCTGAAAGGGGGTTCTGCAGCAAGAACTGGGGTGGCCATTAGAACGGGGATAATATAGAAGGAGGTTAAAGATTTGAATCAGAAGGGATTTGACCGGGTGGCAATTTTGGGCGCCGGCAATGGAGCCCACGCCTTTGCCGCCCACCTGGGGATGCTAGGGAAAGAGGTAAATATCTACAATAAATTTCCGGAAGAAATAGCCGCCATTAAAGAAAAAGGTGCCGTGACGGTGGAAGGAATATTGGAGGGGGTCGGCCCGGTCAATAAGGTTACTACAGATATGGCTGCGGCTGTGGCCGGTGTGGAAGTCATTATGGTGGTGGTACCCGCCTTTGCCCACCGGTTTATGGCCGAAACCCTAGCCCCTCATCTAGAAGAAAAACAAATAATTGTTATTAATCCTGGGCGCACTGGTGGTGCCCTGGAGTTTTCCCAAATATTACGCCAGTCGGGGGTAAAGGTGCAAGTAAAGGTGGCGGAGACCCAAACCCTCCTTTACGCCTGCCGGATTTCAGGGCCAGCCCGGGTAGCAGTAAAGGGAATAAAAAGGGAGGTGGCCTTGGCTGCTTTCCCGGCCCGGGATACCCAGGCAGTTCTCGACCGTATAAAACCGGTCCTGCCCCAGTTTATCGCGGCGGCAAATGTCTTGGAAACAAGCCTGGATAATATTGGTGCTGTTTTTCATCCTGCCCCAGTTCTCCTCAATACCGGCCGGATTGAGTCCCGGACCCCCTTTAAATTTTATGTGGAAGGCATGACGGAAACTGTAACTAAGGCCATGGAAAAGATAGACAAGGAGCGGATTGCTGTGGCCAAGGCCTTGGGGATTGAAATGGAATCGGCGGCGGCCTGGATAAAGCGGGTTTATGGCAGTGAGGGGGAAACCCTCCATGATCTGTTGCATAATACAGAGGCTTATCATGGTATTGACGGTCCTAAAACAATGCAGGTTCGTTATATTCTGGAGGATATCTCCACCGGCCTGGTACCCATCGCCTCTTTGGGGGAGGTTCTGGGGGTGGCTACACCGGCTTCACGAGTTATGGTGGATCTATCTTGTATCCTCTATGATAAGGATTTTTGGGGGATAGGGCGCAATGTCGATAATTTGGGCTTGGGTGGCCTGGAACGGGACGAAATGCTACGATTTGTTACCGAAGGTTTAAAAAACCAGGAAAGATAAAGGAGGAAAACAAATGGCTAAAATATTAGGTGCACCCATAGGTGAATGTGTCCACGTGGCCGGGACTTTGAATTTCCTGCGCCTGGCTGCGGAACAGGGCTATCAGACAGAATTTTTAGGAGCTGCTACCCCTCTTAAAGATGTTATTGGTGCCATTAGAGAGACGGATCCCGATATTGTTGCCATAAGCTATCGCCTTACTCCAGAAACAGGATACAGCTTATTGCTAGAATTGAAACAAGGGTTGGAAGAGGCCGGGCTCTTGGACCGGCGATTTGTCTTTGGTGGGACACCCCCGGTGGCGGAGAAGGCCAAGGAAGTAGATCTTTTTGAGGTCTATTTCACCGGAGAAGAACCCATGGAAAATGTGATTGCCTGGTTGAAGGGACAGGATATCGAAGCCCGGACCGAAGCAGATTTTCCCGATGAACTAGTAGCCCGGCTGGAATGGAAAAAACCCTTCCCAGTTATTCGGCATCATTTTGGTTTTCCAGCAGATAGTATCGATCCTACCGTGGAGGGGATCAAGAAGATTGCCGAAGCGGAAATACTAGATGTCCTTTCCTTGGGTCCGGATCAGGATGCCCAGGAGAATTTCTTTACCCCGGAAAAGGCTGATCCTAGCCGGAGGGGTGCGGGGGGGGTACCCATTCGTTCCGAGGCCGATTATGAAACTCTTTATGAAGCAACCCGTCGGGGGAATTACCCCCTGATGCGTTCTTATTCAGGAACTGCCCAGCTCCTGCGCTACGGGGAAATGCTCCGGCGAACCATTAAAAATGCCTGGTGTGCCACCTCTATCTTCTGGTTTAATAGGGTAGATGGCCGGGGTCCCATGACCCTGCAGGAATCAATAGAGGAACACCTGCGGCTGATGAAGTGGCACGGTGATCACGATGTACCGGTGGAAGCCAATGAACCCCACCACTGGGAATTACGGGATGGCCATGATGTGGTGGCAGTTGTCTCCGCCTACCTTAGTGCCTATCTGAATAAAAAAATGGGGGTTAAAAACTATATAGCTACTTATATGTTCAACACCCCACCCACCCTTTCAGACAAGATGGACTTGGCCAAGATGTTGGCCAAGGCGGAATTGGCCGAAGCCCTGGAAGACAAAAACTTCCGTTGTCTACGTCAAACCCGGACTGGATTGTTGAGCTATCCCGTTGACCCCCACTATGCTATAGGACAATTGGGAGCATCGGTGTATGTGCAGATGGCAATGCAGCCCGACATCATCCATGTGGTTGGCTACTGTGAGGCCCACCATGCGGCTACAGCAGAAGATGTCATCGAAAGCTGCAAGATTGCCCGGAAGGTTATCCAGAACTGTCTCCACGGGATGCCCGACATGACCCATGATCCGGAGGTAATTGAGCGCAAGGAGGAGCTGAAGCAAGAAGCACAGATCTTGATCAACGCCATTAGGGCCCTGGGCGGTGATAAGGTGGAGGATCCCTTGGCAGATCCGGCCACATTGGCCAAGGCCGTTGAAATTGGCCTTATGGATACGCCCCAACTCAAGGGCAATCCCTACGCCTGTGGCGAAGTGGTCACTAAGCCCATTAATGGTGCCATCTATGCCGTTGACCCGGAAACCGATGAGATCCTTCCGGAAGAAGAACGGGTGGCCCGGATATTTAAAAAGTATGGTATCTAGGGTAATTGAGGTTTAAACCCCGGCCCCTGACCCCGATGGCCTAATATATAAGAACAGAAGAACACCCCGGGGAAAGTAATTATCTACAGCGCTCCTGAAGGATTTTTCCTTACAATGGAGAAAATAGAATTGGACTAAACTTCTTAGGGGGTAGTGGTACGTGCCTAAAAATGTACGGGAAATTGTAGAAGAGGATTTTTCCACCACTGTACTTGATGCTGAAAATCCGGTGCTAATAGATTTTTGGGCCCCGTGGTGTGGGCCTTGTAAGAAAATGGCCCCGGTGTTGGAGGAAATAGCTGTTGAACTGGCCGGCCAGCTTGTAGTGGTAAAGGTAAATGCAGAGGAAAACCAGGAACTGGCTGGCCGGTTTCGTATCATGAGTATTCCCACCTTGTTATTGATAAAGGAAGGAAAAGAGGCTATCCGTTTGGCCGGTTATCAACCCAAGGAAGAATTACTGGATAAGTTAGAGCGTTACCTATAATTGTGTAAAACATAATAATATCAAAGGCAATAGGAAGGGGCGAATGCTTTCACAACATCCGCCCCTTCTTGGCATTTTATAAACCCAGCCAATAGTTATCGTTCCCTATACCGACGCAGGTACCAAATGAGGGGATAGCCGATACCAAATACGACTAGAGCCTGGCTAGTTCCGATGGACAAAACTGTAAGCCAATAGGGGAGCCCGGCCAAAAGATGTAGGTAAAGGCTGATGATAAAGGCATTGAGGACAATAGGGCTTAGGTAGGCTATATAGCTGTGGCGAAACCTATAGGTTATGTAGGCGGCAATTAAGGTGGTTGTGCTCCCGACCAGGACATCAATCAATCCCAGCCCGCCCAAAAGGGCATTACACAAAAGGACCCCAATGAAAAGGCCGGCTATGGATTCCGGATAAAGGATAGGCAGCACCGTCAGCCCTTCGGCTACCCGCAGTTGAATTGCGCCAAAACTGATGGGGAGGAGGAAATAGGTGATGATAAAATACAAGGCTGCAATAATGCCAATACGGGCTATGGTCAAAGGCTTCATTACCCTTGCCCCCTTTCTGAAACCATTGTAACATCCACCGGCGGATCTATGCAAGGCATTGAATTGACTCCCAGCAATAAAAGTATTAGTATCACTGCTTCCCCTGGCAAAGAAGAAATGATGGTGGGGAAGAAGGGTTTATCGGTAAGGAGACAGAATAAGACGATAAGCCCCTTTATATACAATAGTCCCGTCTTTTCCGGGCTGGAAAAGCACGAGGGAGGTCGGGGGGGTTTTAAATTAACAAAAGGGTAAAGGAGGATACTTTATGGGTATGTTTTGCTATCAATGTCAGGAGACGGCCCGGGGAAAGGGTTGTACAGTGCGGGGTGTCTGCGGTAAAAATGAAGAAGTGGCTAAACTTCAGGATCTCTTGATTTATACAGCCAAGGGTATTGGGGAAATTGTTGTCCAGGGGGAGCTGGACCTCAGCGTGCTGGATGAGGCAAACTACCAGGTGTTGAGCAGTTTGTTTATGACCATCACCAACGCAAATTTTGACGATGTCTCCCTAGAGGGTCAAATCAAGAAACTGTTGACCATTAGGGATGGGCTCAGGGAAGAAATTATAGCAGAGGGATTGCATGATGCGGCAACCTTTACAGTAGATTCGAGGGAATCTATGCTAAAGAAAGCTGCTTCTGTCGGTGTACTGGCTACCGAAGATGAAGATGTGCGTTCCTTGCGGGAGTTGATCACCTATGGCCTAAAGGGTATGGCAGCCTATGCCGAACATGCCAAGAACATTGGCAAAGAGGACCTGGACATAAACAATTTTATCTATGAGGCTCTGGCTGCCACCCTGGATGATACCCTTTCTATTGATGATCTAATAGCTTTGACATTAAAGACCGGAGAATATGGGGTAAAGGTAATGGCCCTGTTGGACGAGGCCCATACATCGAGGTTTGGAAACCCGGAGATGACGGAGGTCAATATCGGGGTCAGGGAAAACCCGGCTATCCTCATTTCCGGTCACGATCTGACGGACCTGGAGCAATTATTGGAGCAGACCGGGGGCACTGGTGTTGATGTCTATACCCACGGTGAGATGCTGCCGGCCCACTATTACCCGGCTTTTAAAAAATATGAACATTTTGTGGGCAATTATGGCAATGCCTGGTGGAAGCAGATTGAAGAATTTGCATCTTTTAAGGGGCCTATTCTTTTTACCACTAATTGTATCGTTCCGCCCAGAAGTGAGGAAGTTAGAAATAGAATATTTACAACGGGTTCTACCGGCTATCCCGGCTGTCCCCATATTGAAGC
>JAAYTH010000030.1 GCA_012523785.1 Bacillota bacterium
AGATGAGGAAGATGAATTTGAGGATGATGAAGTGGATTTCTAAATTAGCACCTAAACTGGAAACCTACCTGGGCGGCACTTGCAGTGGCCGCCCTTAATCATGTGTTATATGAATTGCAAGGGTGGTCTAGGATCCTTACCAGGGCCCGGGCTGCTTATTTAGGTTTTGTCGGGATAAAGAAAATAAATTCAGTTCCCTGACCCGGTTTGCTTTGTACATCTATAATAATTCTGTGTCGATCCGCTATTTCCTTGGCAATTGCCAAGCCGAGGCCCGTACTTCCTTTGTCTTTCCCGGGCTGGCCTTTGCGAAAGCGTTCAAAAATGTGGGGTAGTTCAAGGGCTGGAATGCCACTGCCCTCATCGCGAATATTGAGGGCAATGCCGCCCACTGCGGGGTGGAGGTCCAGATGTACTGTCGAGCCCCGGGGGGAATACTTAATGGCATTATCTAGAATAATTATCAGCATCTGCCGCAGTCGGCCATAATCACCTTCCAGGGAAAAATCATTTTCTATGGCATTAAGTTCCAGTGCTATCTCTTTTGCTTTGGCAAGCTGTTCCATGCCCCGCAAGGCATCCTGGGCTATCTCCTTTAGGTTGACTTCCTGTATTTCCATGGCGAAATCGGGATTTTGCAGCCGGGCCAGGTCCAGGAGATCGGCTACCAGCCTCTCCAGATAGATACTCTCTGTTAGCATTTGCCGGTGATATTCGCCCACCAAATCAGGTTTTGACACTACACCATCCTTAAGGGCTTCCAGGGAGCCGCGAATGACGGTGACGGGGGTGCGCAGCTCGTGGGAAATATTGGCGATAAAATCCCGCCGCATCTTTTCCAATTTGGACTCCTCTCGGGAGGCGGCCTCTAACTTGGCGGCCATATCATCCAGGGCAGCAGCCAATTCACCTATCTCATCGTTTTGGATAACATTAGTTTTGGCTGAATAATCGCCACTGCTGACTTTTAGGGCGGCGGTTTTCATCTTGGCCAAGGGCCTGGTAAAATGTCCTGCCAAGGTGTGGGCCACAAAAAAGGAAATAATGATTGCTGCTCCCATGCTGAGGAGCAAAATGACAAGGCCATTTGTGGTTACCTTCCGTATGTGGGCAATTTTTTCGTGCAGGAGAACTACACCGGCAATATCGCCACTTATAAGGGTAATTGGCGCCGCTACTGTCATGGAAGGTTGGCCTAGAAAGGCACCAAAACCTTTACTAAACATAGCTTTGCCCTCCATTGCTGTCATAATGACTTTCTCTGCACCGGGGGGAAGATCCTTGTAAGATAGACTCGGCAAGCCGCGGCCCCGGGTAATCTGGTTCAGATTACGGTCTACAATCCAGACATCGGTCGGGGCAATATCATGGAGAAATTGCAGATAGGCACTATAGCCCATGCCCTTTCCCATCATACCGTGTTGCCCATGTCCTTTTTCATTGCTTATATATTTACCCAAAGTTCTGGCAATCTGCTGGGCGCGGTTTTCCAGATCATTTTTGTGAATATCCATGTTATGGTGAGAAAACAAGGAGAAGAATATCAAACTAATTATAAGGGAAAAAACAAGAAAGGAGCCGGCAAAATACAGCAATAGGCGCAGTCGGATCTTATTTTTCACGGTATCACCTCAAATTTATATCCTACACCCCAAACAGTTTTTATTTCCCAGCCATCGTGGGCAACCGCATTCAATTTAGCCCGCAGCCGCCTGATGTGGGAATCTACTGTGCGGAGGTCACCATAGTAGTCAAAACCCCATAGGCTGTCTAACAAATTCTCCCGGGTAAAGACCTTGTTTTTGTTGGTCGCCAAGGTCCATAAAATCTCTAATTCTTTTTTTGTCAAAGGGATTGGGATGCCATCAATTTTTGTAATATATTCATTCAAGTTGATCGTAAGATTCCCGTGGATAAAAACCTGGGGTTTGTCATCATCTTCTAATGTAATGCGGCGCAGCACTGCCCGTACCCGGGCCATCACCTCTCCGGGTGAAAAGGGTTTCACGATATAATCATCGGCACCGATATCTAAGCCCATGATTCGCTCATAGTCTTCACCCCGGGCTGTTATCATAATAATGGGTACATTGCTATTTTCCCGAATCCTCCGGCAGACTTCAAAACCGTCAAGGCCTGGCATCATGACATCCAAAAGTATCATAGCAAAATCTGTCCCCCGGGCCTTTTCCAGGGCATTAGGTCCATCAAAGGCCGTTGTGACGGTATAGCCTTCGGCCTTGGCGTATTCGGCCAATACGGATACTATCTGTCGGTTATCATCGGCGATCAAAATTTTTGGCATGGGTGTCCCCCCGATTTATCATAATAAGAAGACATGATTAGTAAAAACTATTTTATCACGGAATAGGAATAAAAACACACATTTGTCATAACTGAAGTCTATGATTAGGTCACGGTCACAAAAAAAATAGCTTGAGGGGAGGTGGAACAGATTAAGAATAAGGGTAATTTCATTGTTGTAGGGATAGTAGTGTTGATGTTGGGCATCGGCTCTATTACAGCCTTTGCCGCCTCACTCTATGGTACACCGGCTGAGTTGGTTGCCAACTTAACTGGGCGCGAGGTAGAGGAGGTTGTTGCTGAACGGGCCCGCATGGGTGTTACTTATGGTACTATGGCCAAAGATGCCGGGGTCCTTGATGAGTTCCGGGGAGAAATGCTGAAAATGAAGAAAGCAATATTGTCTGAACGGGTTGCTGCTGGCACTCTGACTCAGGAAGAAGCCGATGACATTGCCGCCATAATAGCCTCCCATGAAGACAAATGTGATGGTAGTGGAAGGGGATGGGGCCTGGACGGTGTCCGCTGTGGGCTAGGTGTCGGGCTGGGACACAACCGGTATTTACAGGAACAAAAACAAGAATGTGTTCAGGGCCGCGATCAATTTCGCAGCCAAGACTGCACCGAAAATTGCCCCCAAGGGCCCATTCTGGCCCCCGCCGGGGAGCGGAAACAAAGGAGCCAGAGTAGGCGTGTTCCGGGACAAATTGGCCAGGGACATGGGGGCCACGGCCTAGGTGCCTGTCTACGGGATGGATCCTGCGGGAAATGATAATGGGGCTATGGTGCCTTGCTAGACCGGCCGGGGTTTTGTTACCCGGGCGGGTATTTTTTTATAAATTCCTGTTCTTATATGGACAGGTATATTTTTCTTCTGGATATTAAAGTTGGGGAATTTGACAACAAGGGCCGGTAACAGATAGTATTGGATTGAGGTGTTGTTCAATGGACAAAGGGATGCCAGCAAAACCTTTTTTAAAGTGGGCCGGGGGTAAGACACAGTTGCTGGGGGATTTGGCCCTAGGCCTGCCCAAGGAAATAAAGGAATCCGGGATTATTAACACTTATGTAGAGCCCTTTGTGGGGGGAGGGGCTTTTTTCTTTCACCTGCAGGATATATTTGAAATAGGGAATGTCTATTTAATGGATATAAATAAAGATTTAATACTGGGATACAAGGTCGTACAACGGGAACCGGAGGGACTGATTTTTAATTTGGGTCAATTGGAAGATGAATATCTAAAGTTGGATGCCCCCGCTAGAAAGGATTTTTATTATCAAATCCGGCAGCGGTATAATCAGCAGATGCATGCCTTCAATTACCAATCCTTCGGATGGGACTGGATCCTGCGGGCCAGCTATTTAATATTTCTTAACAAGACCTGTTTCAATGGTTTATTTAGGCAGAATAAAAAAGGTGAGTTCAATGTTCCCCATGGACGCTATAAGCACCCCACAATTTGTGACGCGCCTAACATTTTAAAGGTCAGTAAAGCACTAACGGGGGTGAATTTGATATGTGCGGATTTCCTGGATTCGGAAGCATATATTCAGGCGGAAAGCCTGGTTTATTTTGATCCGCCCTACCGGCCATTGACGGAGACGGCTAAGTTCACCCGCTATGCCCAGGGGGATTTTACCGATGAGGATCAGATCCGCCTGGCCGAATACTTTGGGAAATTAGACAAGAAAAATGCGTTTTTGATGTTGAGCAACTCCGACCCCAAGGCGAATAACCCTAATGATGATTTTTTTGATCACCTATATCGTGGTTTTTGTATTGAAAGGGTTGTTGCCAGGCGGAATATAAACTGTGATGCTGATAAAAGGGGTGAAATTACCGAACTGCTCATTAGAAATTATTAGCCTGGGTCCAACTTATTTCCGGTTTGGTCCGGGTGCCCGGCCCTATGACTGTCCGAAACCCCACGGACAGTTTTTTAATTTTATTTTCATAATTTTGCCAGGGGTATAATATCTATAGAAGGAAAGGGGGGGATTATGTGTCTAGGCTGCGGCTAATTAATGCTGAATCCGGGGTGAAGACCCAGGCTAGGGGGCGAATTTTAAACACTTTAGCGGTACCCATCCGAAATATCCTAGGGGAAGTATCGGGGGATATTTGGGAAGGGGTGGAGGAAATCCGCCTGCGTCAAAATAGGCCCCTGATGTTGGTCCTGGACCGGGGAGATTGCTTTGTTGACCCCCGGGGGGCCATAACTCCCTCAGCCTTTAAGGCTTATATTGTCACCGGAGATGACATGAAAAAGACTTTGCAGTTGATGAGCAGCTGTTCCATCTACAGCCTGGAGGAGGAATTGCGCCAGGGTTTTTTGACCCTAAAGGGTGGGCACCGGGTGGGACTTACTGGGAAGACAGTTTTGGAACAGGGGCGGGTGCGGCTGTTAAAGCATATTACGGGGCTGAACCTCCGGCTAGCCAGGGAATTACCCGGTGTCGCCGATAAGGCAATTCCGTATCTTATAGATGAAACAAAAAACACCATATACCATTCCCTCCTTGTGTCTCCTCCCCAGGGGGGCAAGACCACTCTTTTGCGAGATATTATCAGGCAAATTAGCCACGGGATACCGTCATTGGGATTTTCCGGTTTGAAGGTGGGGGTGGTGGATGAGCGCTCAGAAATTGGTGGCTGCTGTGCCGGTGTGCCCCAGATGGATCTGGGTCCCCGCACCGACATCCTGGATGGATGTCCCAAGGCGGAGGGGATGATGATGCTAATTAGATCCATGTCGCCTCAGGTTATTGCCACCGATGAACTGGGCCGCGGGGAGGATGCCGAGGCTGTTGAAGAGGCTCTCCATGCTGGGGCAAAGCTTTTGACAACGGCCCATGGATATAGTTTGGCCAGCCTTAGGCGGCGGCCAATTTTGTCCCATATCCTGGCGGAGAGGATTTTTGAACGAATACTGTTCCTGGGTTTTTCTTTGGGGGTGGGCACCTTGGAGGCGGTAATTGATGGTGAATCAAATTCTTCCCTGCTCTCAAAACCGCTACGCTGATCCCCAGGAGGAGGCGACTTAATGATGAAGTTTACTGGGGCCCTTTTGGTAATTGTGGCCTGTGGGCTTTTGGGGAATGATGTTGCCCGGGGCTACGCCCAGCGTCCCCGGCTACTACGATCCTTTCAGACAGCCTTGCAGTTTTTAGAAACAGAAATAAACTATGGGGCTACACCGTTGCCGGAAGCCTTTGGGAAGGTTGCTGCTATAGCCGAACCCCAGCTGGCTCCTTTTTTCCTGCAGGTGAGGGAAAAACTCCTTGCCCCCCAAGCCTTAAGTTTTCAGGAGGCTTGGGAGTGGGGGCTGAAGGATCTGGGCCGATATACAGTTTTGGGGCCCAGGGAATTGGACCTCTTACTATCCCTGGGGGGAATATTGGGCGGTTCCGATAGAAAGGATCAAGTAAAGCATCTCCTGCTTACCCTCCAGCAGCTCAAAGAGGCGGAAGCGAGGGAGAGGGAAAAAAGTGGTCCCAATGAGCGAATGTGGCGTTATCTGGGATTCCTCCTGGGGATCATGTTGATCCTAACCTTTTACTAAAGACGAAGGGGGCGGGTGATGGTGGATATTGATCTGATTTTTAAAATTGCCGGAATCGGGATCTTAATCTCTATTTTAAATACTGTTCTACATCAGGCTGGAAAGCAGGAGCAGGCCCAGATGCTCACCTTGGCCGGGGTTGTTATCGTATTGTTAATGGTTGTACAGCTCATCAGCCAGCTCTTTAATGCCGTCCGCACGGTATTTCGCATTTACTAAAGGGGTGGTCTCTTGGATTTGATGCCCATCGTTGGCATCGGGATTGTGGTGACGATCCTGGCCCTACTTCTGAGGGAACAGCGGCCGGAACTGGCCCTATTATTGAGCCTGGCGGCCGGGGTTTTGATCTTTTTCCTTATCCTGGACCGGATAACTGTAGTTTTTAATCTCTTGGAGCAATTGGCTTTCCGGGCCGACATGGATTTATTTTATTTAAATACTGTCTTGAGAATTGTGGCCCTGGCTTACATTACCCAATTTGGTTCCCAGATCTGCCGCGATGCGGGGGAAGGCGCCGTGGCCGGTAAGATTGAATTGGCCGGTAAGATTATGATCATGCTGTTGGCAATTCCTTTACTGTTGGTTATCCTGGATTCTGTTTTGAGACTCTTACCATGACAAATGCTCTACTAACCTTGCTTTGTGATGATTATCTGAGGTGGGTTGGGGATGGTTAGAGAATGGGTTTTGGGAATTATTATCCCCCTGTTAATTTTTTTCCTTTGCTGCTCCCCTGCGGCTGCCCGGGGTGGGGATCAGGTTCTAAATCAGGAGGAAATAATAAAAGAACAGTTACACATGTTGGAGCTAGATGAGATTGAGGCCCTTATCGGTGATATTAATCGGCAGGCGGCGGCCTATGTGCCTGAGTTGAGCCTGGGAGACCTCATATCCCGGGTGATCCGGGGCCAGGAGGCCTTTAATGTGGGTGACCTTATCGGCGGCCTCCTACAGTACCTTTTTAAAGAGGTAGTGGCCAATTCCCGCCTTTTGGGACAACTCCTTCTCCTAGCTGTTATAGCCGCTATCCTTAATAATATCCAGCAAGCCTTTGCTCCCCAGGGGGTGGGGCAGGTTGCCTATTCTGTGTGTTTTCTTGTTCTACTGGCCCTATCTGTGCAAACCTTTGGCATTGCCCTAGCTGCCGGCCAGGATGCTATCGAGAAAATGGTTACCTTTATGCAGGCCCTACTGCCCCTGCTGCTGACCCTGCTGACGGCAGTAGGGGGAGTTGCTTCTGCGGCTGTGTTTCACCCCTTACTATTTATGATAATTAGCGTTTTGGCCACCCTCATCAAGTCCACCATTTTCCCCCTCATATACATTGCTGCAGTGTTAACTATTGTGAGTCAATTGTCGCCGGGCGTCAGTATTTCCCGCCTGGCCAGTTTAATTCAGGAGGCTTCCGTTGCTCTCTTGGGTATTATTATCAGCATTTTTATTGGGGTTCTAGTTGTTCAGGGGGTGGCGGCTTCGGTTTCTGATGGTGTCTCCATACGTACGGTAAAGTTTTTGGCGGGAACCCTGGTGCCACTAGTAGGAAAAATGCTTGCCGATACCATAGATGCCATTGCGGGTTGTTCCCTTCTTTTAAAAAATGCCATCGGTATTGTTGGTGTTATTGCCGTTATTTTGCTATGTGCCTTTCCCATCTTAAAATTGGCCTCCCTCATTATCATCTATAAGGTGGCGGCGGCGGTAATTCAACCCATCACCGAGGGAAGGTTAACCCAGTGTCTTAATTCGCTGGCCAACAGCTTAACCGTAGTCCTGGTATCGGTGGCAACTGTTGGTGTAATGTTTTTTATGACCATAACCATTGTCATTGGCATTGGCAATATGACGGTCATGCTGCGGTGAAAGGAAGGGGTGTAAATGTGGGATTTTTTCCGCCACTATGTTAGACAGCTGGTGCTTGTTGTAGTGCTGGCGGGTTTTATGGATATGCTTCTTCCTTCGGGCCAGATACGTAAATTTGCCCAGGTGGTGGTTGGTCTTTTTATTATTATGGTCCTTGTGAACCCCTTGCTTTCACTATTCCGGCCCCATGTGGCCTGGCGTTTGCCAGAGCTGGAGTCAGATACGGCTGCTTGGAATGAAATTAGTTCCGGTGGGGATGGTGCTGCATTGACAGCAACGGTTGAAGAGCAGGTTTTCCATCGTTATCAACGACGGCTGGAAGAGCAGGCGGAGGCACTGGTTCTTTCTGTGGAAGGGATAAACCAGGTCCGGGCCAAGGTTTTGATTGAAACGGAGGTGGAACATCCAAATTTTGGGGGGATAGGGGGAATTGAAGTGTGGGTAGGCCCGGGGGATGGAGAAGAGGACCGGGTCCAGGTCGTAGATAAGATTGAGGTTGTGGTAAGCAGCGGGAAGGATAAAGAAGGATGGAACTATACCGATGGAAGGGTTGGGGTGGCGGCCGAAATGGAGGATAGAATTACTAGCCTACTAACGGCTTTTTTCAGCCTTGAACCCCAGCTTATATCAATTTTTGCCCTGGAAGGGGAGGGGTTTTAACTGCCGGCTTTCACCCGAATAGGGATGGGCACTGTTTTGGGTAGCCTCATGAAGGCTGGGATTTTCTTTAGGTTAGACATTAATAGTGGGGGAGGTAGGGGAAATGGGATTGTTGTCTGACTTAAAAAAGGCTTTGGGGTCTTGGTCAAGGGGGGAGGAATCGCCCAGCGATACAAGTGCATCTTGGGATAAGCCTCGGGGGGGCATTTCTCCTAAATTGTTGCTGCTGGGTATTATAGGATTGGTGGTCTTTTTAATGGCAAATTTCTTGGGCCCCGGGGCTAGGCGGGCCCTTGATGATCCCACTCCTCAAATGCCGGAGGGGGCCACCATGGTGGACAATGTCTCATTAGAGGGGGAACCGACAACATTACAAGTGTATGAACAGGAACTATCCAGCCGCTTGGCTAAAGTTTTGGCGGAGGTACAGGATGCCGGGGAAGTCCTGGTTTATGTGAGTTTAATAAGTGGGCCAGAATATGACTATGCCCGGAACAAATGGCTAGAATCCCGAACAACCGAGGAAAAAGACACCGGTGGAGGACAAAGGCGGATTGAGGAAATGCGGGAGGAAAACCAGCTGATAGTGGCTGCCAGCAGCCAAGGGGCTAGGGAAGGAGGGCTGGTGCAGAAGGAACTACATCCACCAGTTCGGGGGGTTTTGATTGTGGCCGAAGGGGCGGAGGATTCCCGGGTGAAGGCGGAACTAGTCCGGGCTGCGCAGGTGGTGCTGGGAATTGGCAGCCATCAGGTTGTGGCACTTCCCAAAGAAAGGTAGGTGGGGTTTATATGATGGTTATTTTAAGGCGGGAGTGGTTATGGTTAGTGTTTTGCCTGGTAATGGTGATGTTTGTAGTGTATATGAATGGCAGGCGCATGAAGACCCCTGCCCAGGAAATAGTATTGCAGGAAACTGAAGGGGAAACTGCAACGGAAACGGCGGCAGAACAGGCGGATTTTCCCCTATTAGCAGGACTGCCGGAGGCGGATTATTTTGTCGAATACCGTTTACAGCGGGAGCGGGTGCGCGACCAACAGACGGAAATTCTGCGGGAAATTGTGCACAACCCCGATACCGATGCCGACAGCCGCCGGGAGGTCCAGGAAGTCTTTCTGGAAATCTCGGAGAATTTAGCCCGGGAAGTAGAGATAGAAGGCTTGCTCACGGCTAAGGGCTTTCAAGATGTGGTGGTCTTTATCAATCCGGATCAGGTATATGTTGTGGTCAAGGCAGTGGAGTTGGAGCTGGATCAGGTGGCCCAGATAGGTGACATTGTTGCTGGGTTGTGTGCAGTTTCTTTGGAGGATATTGTGATAGATTGTCATCCCTGAATGGTGGTGGGCGCATTATCTTTTTGGGAACAATTGTGTTAGTTGGGGGAGTCTGATATAATAAAAAAAGAATTTAAGGGCTATGAAGTTGGCGCATGCTATTTACCCACGGGAGGTGTGTGTATTGAAGACAAATGGCCAGGTTCAAAATGTCAATGGGATTGGTACAATCAAGATAGATGATGAGGTGGTAGCTGTCATTGCTGGCTTAGCGGCTACAGAGGTTGAAGGGCTAGCAGGTATGAGTGGTGGCATTGCCGGCGGTATTGCCGAACTCTTAGGACGAAAGAATCTTACCAAGGGAGTTAAGGTTGAGGTAGGCGAACGGCAGGCGGCGGTTGATCTGTTTGTCATCACTGAATATGGGATTAAAATTCCCGATGTGGCCTATAAGGTGCAGGAGAATGTAAAAAGAAAGGTTGAGACCATGACCGGCCTGGAGGTTGTGGAGGTCAATGTCCACATCCAGGGTGTCAGCATGGCTAGTGAGGAAAAGGATGATGATGTGCGGGTCAAGTAAAGGGGGCGGGTAAATACTCTAGGCGAGGTTTGGGAAAGGGGTTTGGGAGGAAATGGGTTTTTTTGATCGAATCCTTCTTTTTATTACCATGATTTGCTTGGCGATAATTTCTCTAGGCACACTATTTTTGGCATTTGGCCTTCTATCCCTCGATTTTCTGGGGA
The DNA here is from genome assembly GCA_012523785.1 of Bacillota bacterium. Taxonomy (GTDB): domain Bacteria; phylum Bacillota; class DTU030; order DTU030; family DTU030; genus JAAYTH01. The sequence goes on from JAAYTH010000030.1 coordinate 10,404, forward strand.
CAAGCATTTCTCACCTGTACGGTAGATTGGATGCCAAGTTGGTTGCCCTATTATTATTCTTGGCCTGTATTCGCCTTTTATTCATTACCCTGGGTCCTAAACGCCAGGCAAAAAGCATTGTATCTAGAAACGAAATGGGTGAAATTAAAATATCCTTTGCTGCTTTGGAAAACTTGATTAAAAAAACGGTCCGGGAAGTAAAGGGGGCCCGGGAGACTAAAACCCGGGTGGTCCCCATGCCGGGGGGAGTAAGGGTTAGGTTGCAGGCAGTCATTAATCCAGAACTCAATATACCTGCTATTTCTGAGGAAATTCAGGGGGTAATTGCTAGACGCATAAAGGAAATCATGGGGGTTGAGGTGGAAGAGGTGGAGGTATTCATCGAAAACATCGGTGATGAAATTAGCAGTGTGAAGGTTCAGTAAAGGGGCCCTATGGCAAATGGCCAAAAAGGGGTGGGGGAATGTTGGAAGAAATTTTAGCAATTTTTATTGAGCATAAGGGCAAAATATTGTGTGGTTTGGGCGGCTTTCTTTTGGGCTGGCTCTTGATAACCCGGGGTCTGGCGGCCACATTGCTTTTGTGCATCTGTGTTGGCCTGGGCTATTTCATTGGGAAAAAAATTGATGATGAGGGTGAATTGAGCGGGATCCTAAAACGCTTTCTTTCTTCCCACCGAAGATAAGCCAGTGGCGAAAGGAGACGGAAGTCTTGAGTCGTAGGGCGGCTAGGGAGCAGGCTTTGAAGGGTATTTACCAGTTGGATGTGGGGAAGGCAAAACCAATGGAGGCTTATGAAAGTGTGGTGGCGGAAATCCCCCTGACTTCCGCCGGGAAGGAGTTCTTGCGGGAGCTGGTTTGGGGAATGTGGGAAAACCGGGCGCACATTGACGGGTTGATAGAGCAGTTTGCCATTGACTGGGCATTGGAACGCTTTTCCCGGGTGGATAGGGCTATCCTCCGGCTGGCAGTTTATGAAATGATCTTTCGGGAAGACATACCTGTCAGTGTCTCCATCAATGAGGCTGTGGAACTATGTAAGAAATACAGTGGTGCTGATTCCGGCCGTTTTGTCAATGGTATTTTGGGGGGAATCAGTGGCACCTTAAATCGGGCTGGGCGGGGGGATGAGTGATGGTCCGAAAAAGAAAAGCCCTGGGGAGGTTGATTTTTAACCCCGGAAGCAGGAAAAAGATAAAGGGCTGAGAATAGTAGTGATAAAGAATTATTATCCGGACCCGGAGGGAATCCGGATTTATATTTATAGAATTTATGGTCCGGGGGGATTGGGGAAAAGATGCAGCCTAAGATACTAGAGGTAAGTGAGGTCACACAATATGTGAAGGCAAAACTGGAGGAAGATGACTTTCTTCTACATATAGGGGTGCGGGGGGAAATTTCTAATTTTAAACACCACAGTTCTGGCCACATGTATTTTACCCTGAAGGATCAAGGCTCTACCCTTCGCTGTGTAATGTTCCGCGGCCAAAGCGGAAGGCTGCAATTTACACCCCAGGATGGTATGCAGGTGGTGGCTTTGGGCTCTATTGGGGTGTATGGCAAGGGTGGGGTTTATCAACTTTATGTTCAGGCAATGGAGCCGGCGGGTTTGGGTTCCTTACACTTGGCATTTCTAGAGCTAAAGGAACGTTTGGAAAAGGAAGGTCTGTTCGCGATGGAGCGAAAGAGAGAGCTTCCTCTTCTTCCCCGCCAGGTGGGTATTATCACTTCCAAGACCGGGGCTGCCATCCGGGATATAATTACAGTGTCCCGGCGGCGTTTTCCCAATATTGATTTGATTGTGGCCCCGGTATTGGTGCAAGGGGAAAGGGCTGCTCCCCAGATGGTGGCCTCCTTAGCTGCTTTAGCTCAGGTTCCGGCCGTTGATGTAATTATTTTAGCTAGGGGAGGGGGCTCTTGGGAGGATTTATGGGCCTTTAATGATGAAGACCTGGTGCGGGCTATTGTTTCCTGCCCGGTGCCTGTTATTACCGCCGTGGGTCATGAAACGGATTATCCCCTGGTGGATTTTGCCGCCGATGTACGGGCGCCTACTCCATCGGCGGCGGCAGAATTGGCGGTTCCATCCCGGGAGAAATTACAGTATAACCTTCGGGTACTAAAGATGCAGTCCCTTCAGGGAATGAGAAAGGTACTAGAAAAGAAGCAAAGGTTGCTACAAGAGCTGTCAATGCGGCGCCCCTTTGCTGCCCCGGAGGCTTTTTTTAATGACCAGCGCCAACTAGTGGATGGATATCTTCGGAACCTGGAGTATGCCATATCCCGCCGTTTGCAGGAATGGCGCACTGCCCTTTCCCTTCTGGGAGGGAGGCTGGATTCCCTCAGCCCCTTAAGTGTCCTCCAGAGGGGCTATAGTGTCGTCTTTGATGAAGAAGGTAGTATTGTACGGCGGGCCGAAAAGGTGAAGGTGGGTACCCGGTTGTGGATAAAACCGGCCCAGGGGCAGCTAAGATGTAAGGTGGAAGAAGTAAAGGAGGAAGATGGTCGTGGATAAAAAAACCTTTGCCGCTGGATTAACCCGCTTAGAGGAGATTGTAAAGAAACTGGAACAGGGGGATTTGACACTGGAAGAGGCCCTGGCCCTTTTTGAAGAAGGGATTGGTCTTACCCGCACCTGCAACGAAAAACTGGAAGAGGCCGAGGGTAAAATAAAATTACTTATGGAGAAAGATGGCACCTTTGAACTGCAGACCTGGAATGAGGATGGTGGGCAATGAAGTTAGAAGATTATTTGCGGGATAAGGCCAGGAAGATAGAAAACACCCTGGAGGCCTTGCTAGTACCGATGGGAGATATACCTCCCCTACTGCAGGAGGCCATGAATTATAGTGTTTTCGCCGGGGGGAAGAGGCTGCGGCCGATTCTAACTCTGGCGGCTGCCGAGGCGGTCGGGGGAAAGGGTGAGGATGTTATACAGGCTGCTTGTGCCATCGAACTTATTCATACCTATTCCCTCATCCACGATGATCTACCGGCCATGGATGATGATGATTACCGGCGGGGTCGGTTGGCCAACCATAAGGTCTATGGTGAGGCCTTGGCCATCCTGGCCGGCGATGCTTTACTGACTAAGGCCTTTGAAATTTTAGCCAGCTGCCATCCTGCCGCTGGCAATGATACTGTGCTACGACGGGTTATAGGAGAAGTGGCCGCTGCAGCTGGCCCCGATGGTATGGTGGGGGGACAGACGGTTGATATTATTTCCGAGGGAAAAAATATTGATGCTGCAACCTTACATTATATCCATCGCAGTAAAACCGGGGCCCTGCTGCGGGTTTCTGTGCGTACCGGTGCCCTTTTATCCGGTGCTGTGCCCGATAGCTTAGCCGCCCTGACAAGATATGGGGAAGAGTTTGGTTTGCTGTTTCAGATTACCGATGATATCCTTGATGTGGTCGGGGATAGTGCAAAAATGGGCAAACCCGTAGGTGCAGATGCAAAGAAAGCTAAGGCTACCTATCCTGCTGTCTTCGGTTTAGATGAAGCTAGGCGGGCAGCAGCAAAGGCAAGGGATAGGGCCCTAGGGGCTTTGGAGTCCTTTGGTCCTGATGCCCAACCCCTGCGATTGTTAGTTGACTTTGTTTTGGGACGGGATAATTGACAATGATGGTTTTTTGCCGCTGTTGCACCACTATTCTAGATGTGATATAATTTCTACTGCTTGATAATTGCAGAGCGGACAGGTGGTGCAGTATCCTAGTCAGTGCAGTCACCTTTGAAGGCGGGGCTAAAAATCCGTTAAGGGCACATCGATGAAGTCCCTGGTGCTGGCTGCTGACGCCCAGTCGGGGGTTGGTGCTGGGGGTTAAGGAGGCGAGGGCAGCCCACAATGGCATGTGGGACCTGACCCTGTTTCCGTGGAGACCCAAGTGCGTGGTTTATTAAAAAACTGCGGCTTGGGGTGAACCTGTATGCGGTGTGAAGCTGTGTACAGTGTAGCCTGCCTTGAGTGGTAGGGGCGGATACGGGTAACAGCCGGATTTTCCAGTGGGCCCGGATTATTCGGAATTTGACTGTGAAATCTCTACTGCAAAAGAGGCTAAAGGGTGACTGGCTGTCGAGGAAAGCTCCTAGGCTGCCTAATTTGGAATTGGGGCAGGCCGGGGATTGCAGTGTGGACTAAGTGGCAATCTAGTCCCATGTCCGGTGACGGTTTGGAGTAATGCAGCGAAGGGAAACCGCCCGGATGGCGACATCCTGGTGCATTACTGGGAAAACCTACTAGACCTTAAGCCGCAATGTTTACCCGGCGTGCTACCACCTGTCCTCCTCAAATATACATGGCTTATAAAGGGAAAGATACTTCGAGGAGGAGGGCTTTCCCTATTATTATTGTTTGATTTAAGAGTTGGGTGGGAAAGAACTTGGCTTATGGGGGAAAGAATAAGTTAAAGCAAGATAAGGGTCCCCTATGGCGGGGGCTGCACATGGGAGTAATGACTTTTATATTGTCAATACTGCTGACATTGACGGCAAACTCTGTCCTGACCCTCTTTGGTTTGTTTAGTTCCATCTTGATTTTGCTACTAATAGTGGGCACCGGGATAGTTTTTGATATAATTGGTGTAGCAGTCACTGCCACCGATGAGTCCTCTTTTCACTCCATGGCGGCCAAAAAAGTGCATGGTGCGGCCCATGCTATTCGCTTGGTGCGTCATGCTGATCGTGTCAGTAGTTTTTGTAATGATGTGGTCGGTGATATTTGTGGTACGGTTAGTGGAGCCGCTGCTGCCAGCATTGTTTTTAACCTACTTGTGCATGATCTTATAGCTGAGCAGGCTGTGGTGTCCCTCCTCCTAGTGGGATTAGTTGCTGCCTTCACCGTGGGTGGGAAGGCGGCTGGCAAGTATTTGGCCCTCTATCGGTGCCGGGAAATAACCCATCAAGTTGGCCGCATAATGGCCTGGTTTGAATCGAGGCTGGGTTTAAATGTCCTGGCGGATAAGGGGAAGATGCGACGGAGGTGAGATAAGATTGGGTCAATGGCTGGATCAGATCAACTGTCCCGAAGACCTCCATGACCTTAGCAATGCTGAATTGGAAGAACTGGCCGGGGAAATAAGGGAGGAAATAGTGGCAACCGTATCCCGCAACGGGGGGCATTTGGCACCGAATTTGGGTGTGGTTGAACTTACCCTGGCCCTCCATAGTGTACTGGATAGCCCCCGGGACAAAATTGTCTGGGATGTGGGCCACCAGAGCTATGTACATAAACTGCTAACGGGCCGGCGGGGACAGTTTGGCACCATCCGCACCGCCGGCGGGATCAGCGGCTTTCCTAAACCGGAGGAAAGTCCCCATGATGTGATTGGCACAGGGCATACCAGTACATCTATTTCCTCGGCCTTGGGCCTGGCCTTGGCACGGGATCTAAAGGGTGAGGATTATAATGTCTGTGCCGTAATTGGTGACGGGGCCCTGACGGCAGGAATGGCCTGGGAAGGACTTAACAATGCCGGCCACTTGGGGACAAACATGCTGGTAGTATTAAATGACAATGAGATGTCCATTGCCCCCAATGTGGGGGCCCTATCATCCTACCTGGGCCGATTGCGTACCGACCCGGCCTATGGAAGGATCAAAGCCGATGTGGAGTTTATATTGCGCAAAATACCGGCCATCGGGGGGCAAGTAGTAAAATCTGTGGAAAGGTTAAAAGACAGTCTTAAATATTTACTGGTGACGGGTGTTCTTTTTGAAGAACTGGGATTTACATACTTGGGCCCCATTGATGGGCATGATTTACCCCGATTAAAGGGGGTACTTGCCAGGGCTAAAAAAGTCAAGGGGCCAGTACTCCTTCATGTGGTAACGACTAAGGGTAAGGGATACCCCCCGGCAGAGGCAGAGCCCCATCGCTTCCACGGTGTTGGGCCCTTTGACCCCATATCTGGAAAGGCAAAAAAGAAAACAGGTGCCCCATCCTATACGGAAGTATTTGGCAGGACCTTGGTAAGGTTGGCAGAGGGGGAACCGCGTATTGTCGGTATTACTGCGGCTATGCCCGCCGGGACGGGGCTTAACATGTTGGCCCAAAGGTTTCCCCGGCGCTGCTTTGATGTGGGCATAGCCGAACAGCATGCCGTCTCCCTGGCCGCCGGGATGGCGACGGCGGGATTGCGCCCCGTTGTTGCTATTTATTCCACATTCCTTCAGCGGGCCTATGATCAGATAGTCCATGATATCTGCTTACCGGGTTTACCGGTTATTTTTGCCATTGATCGGGGTGGGGTTGTGGGGGAAGATGGTCCTACCCACCACGGGGTCTTTGATTTCGCCTACCTCCGCCATATACCGGGAATGACCCTGATGGCACCAAAGGATGAGGCAGAACTACAGCAAATGCTGGTGACGGCCCTTGAACATTCTTCCGGGCCCGTTGCTTTTCGTTATCCCCGGGGGGCGGGGGAGGGGGTTGAACTATCAAAAAACCCTATTCCCCTTCCCGTTGGAAAGGCTGAAATCCTGAGACGAGGTTCTGCGGCTGCTGTTTTAGCCCTGGGGCCCATGGTGGGCCGGGCCTTGAGGGCGGCTGAGATACTGGCTGCAGCAGGTATTGATGTGACGGTGGTAAACGCCCGTTTTGTCAAACCCTTGGATGAGGAGGTTATTATAGGGCTAGCCCGGGATGTCAAAAAAATAGTGACTGTGGAAGAGCATGCCCGTCAAAGTGGGTTTGGCAGTGCGGTTTTAGAGTTGCTGGCCCGGAAGGGGATCCAAGACTGCCGGGTGGAGGTCATGGGCTTTGGGGATAAGTTTGTCCAACAAGGTGCGAGGGATTATCTTCTAGAAGAAGATGGATTAACGGCCGACGGGATTGCGGAGGCAGTTGGCATGTTGTTGAAAGGTCCACAACGGCTGCAAAATATATCAAAAAAAGGGAAACGTCATGTCTAAAGAAAAGGTACGCTTGGACACACTATTGGTTAAACGGGGATTTTATGACAGCCGCCGGCGGGCCCAGGCAGCAATTATGGCTGGTTTAGTGCTAGTTGCCGAAGAAAAGGTCGACAAGGCTGGCACTCGGATCAAAAAAGATGCCCCCCTGCGAATATTGGGTGATGATCACCCCTATGTGAGCCGGGGTGGGCTCAAGCTGGCCAAGGCCCTCCGGGTTTTCGAGATTAAATTAGATGGCAAAGTAGTCCTGGATGTGGGGGCCTCTACCGGCGGTTTTACTGATTGTGCCCTAAAACACGGAGCAAAAAGGGTTTATGCTGTTGATGTGGGGTGGGGCCAGTTGGCTTGGCCTTTGCGGCAAGACCCCCGGGTTGCTGTGTGGGAGCGGACCAATATCCGCTACCTCCAGCCCGACCATCTTCCGGAAAGGGTTGATTTTGCCTGTATAGATGTTTCTTTCATTTCCCTAAAGAAGGTGCTGCCCGCCCTGGCAAAACTCCTTCTCCCCGAGGGCGAAGTGGTGGCCTTGATAAAGCCCCAATTTGAAGCCGGGCGGGAAAAGGTGGGAAGGGGGGGCGTGGTTCGCGACCCTGCCGTTCACCGGGAGGTATTACACCGGGTGGTCCTGGCAGCCCGGCATTTGGGGTTTGGAATATTGGGACTTACCTTTTCACCCCTTCGCGGCGCGAAGGGAAATAGGGAATACCTTCTCTATGCTAAAAGGGATGCAGTTGGCTTGGAAGGGCCACTAGATGAAATTATTAAAAACACGGTAACCTTAGCATGGCAGGAGGTCAAATGAATAAGGATCTGTGTACTTGTTATAAATTCATTAGGGGCGATTAACGTATTAAGGCAGGGAATGGCGGCTGAATTGCGGAATATTATTTTAATGGCCCAGGAAGAGGATCCCAAGATGGGGAAACGAATCCTCCCTAGATAAATTGTTGTTTTTATTGGAAAACATAGGGGAGATAGTGCATGCAAAATATTGGATTGTATCTTAACCTCAACAAAGAAGCCGCCGGGATGGTGGCTAGGGAAATTATTACCTGGCTGGAAAAACAAGGCAGAGAAGCTCATATACTTGCTGAGCAGGCCCGGGCCGTCGGTTTGCCCGGTGTGGCTCTGGCTAAAGGAGACTTTGCCCACCAGGTGGACATGGTGGTGGTCTTGGGCGGTGATGGAACCCTCTTGACGGTTGCCCGCCTATTTTCCCCCTTCGATCTTCCCATCATGGGGGTTAATTTGGGGCATCTGGGTTTTTTGACTACCGTTGAGCCCACTAATATTATTCCGGCCTTGGCCACTGTGCTCGCGGGAGATTATTTTATAGACCAACGCCTAATGCTAAAGTGTGAAATCTATCGGGAAGACACGAAGATATACAACTATTTGGCACTAAACGAGGTTGCAATGACCAAGGGGGCCTTTGCCAGACTGATTCGCCTGGAGACATTTATAAATGGGGAGTACTGTGCCACCTACCCGGGGGATGGCCTCATCGTAGCCACCCCCACCGGTTCAACTGCCTATTCCCTGTCGGCGGGAGGGCCAATTATCAATCCTCAACTACACAATATTATCATCACTCCTATTTGTCCCCACACCCTATTTACCCGTTCTCTGGTGATCCCCGAAGGGGATAAGGTGGAGATAGTTGTCAAAGCAGACCATGATGATCTGATGCTGACCTGTGACGGACAGCGGGGATATCCCCTAAAGGCCGGAGATAAAATTATGGTTTTCCGTGCCCCTTTTCGGGCTAATTTAATCAGGCTTTCCGGGCAGAGTTTTTACCAGGTATTTCGAAACCGGCTGCAAGAAGGAACCCTTTCCGAGGGCAGATAGATATTGGAATTTGGTTCTAAGGGGCCTGTTTATCCGATGGCTATTAAGCGAAATTATTTTTACCGGGTGGAGGTTATTTTGACAAATACTATCTGACTATTCAGGATACAGCTCTCAAGGGGGTGTGATGTGGGGTGAAAAATAGGCGGCAGAGGAAGATCCTGGATTTAATTGCTTCCTATGAAATAGAAACCCAAGGGGAATTGGCGAAATTGCTGCAAGAAAATGGTATTGAAGTAACCCAGGCGACGGTATCCCGCGATATTAAGGAGCTGGGACTTATCAAAGTGCCCCTAGGCGGCCGGTATTGTTACGGACAAGCCGGTGGGGGTGTCGGTGGTATTATAGAGAGGCAGCAGCGTCTTTTCCGTGAATCTGTTGTGAAGATTGCAGCCAGTGAAAACAATGTGGTTATAAAAACCTTGGTTGGTTCTGCCCAGGCTGTGGCGGCAGTTATTGATGGGTTGGGTTTACCGGAGATTATTGGTACCGTCGCTGGGGATGATACCATTATTATTGTTGCCAGTTCAACTGATATGGTAGGGGAATTGGTGGCCAAGTTGGAAAGCCTTGCAGATTAAGGGGGAGGACGAGGGTGTTACTGGAACTTGAAGTGAATAACATTGCAGTTATAGAGGAACTGCACCTTTCCATGTCTCCGGGTTTAAACATTCTCACCGGTGAGACGGGGGCTGGTAAATCTATTCTTATCGATGCCATTGGTCTTGTCCTGGGGGAAAGGGCGAGTTTCCACTACCTGCGTACCGGGGCGGAACAGGCTAGTGTAACGGCTCTTTTTCAACTTCCTGATGAGCCCTATGTGCTAAAGGCCTTTCGGGAATTTGGGGTGCAGATAGACGATGGTCGGCAGTTAGTGTTATGTCGAGAACTGAATGCCACTGGTAAAAGCACCTGCCGTATTAATGGCCGTCTATCTACCGTTTCCATGCTCCGTTCCCTGGGTCAGCTTTTGGTAGATATTCACGGCCAACACGAACATCAGTCCCTGCTGCACCCTAAGAATCACATTAGTTACCTGGATAACTACGGTGGTCCGGAACTAGTAAAATTACGCGAATTGGTTGAAGACCGCTATAAGACCTATCGTTCTTTGCAAAAACAACTGAACGCATTGAAGGAGAAGGCCAGGGAACGGGCACAAAAACTAGATCTTTATTCATTTCAAGCCCAGGAAATAGCCTCGGCGGGCCTCGAAGTTGGGGAGGAAGAAGAACTTTTGGCCCGGAGGGATGTCCTTAAACATAGGGAAAAGCTCCTTCAATTAACCCAGGATTCTTATCAGGCCCTGTATGGGAATGAGCCCATTGGAGGGTCGGTGTTAGATCAGCTGGGACAAATTGTGGATTGGTTAGAACAGGCTGCGGCCGTTGATGATCATTTTAAGGGCATGGCAAAGGATTTGGAATCAATGTCCTATCAAATAGAAGAAATCACTAGGGATCTGCGGGCCTATAGGGACACCTTAGACCTGAACCCCGATACCCTTATGGAGGTTGAGGATCGTCTTTATGCCATCGGTGAATTAAAGCGAAAATATGGGGATAATATTAAAGAAATCCTGCAATATCAAGCCTGGGCTGAAAAGGAAGTTGAAAAACTCCAAGAAAGTACTGCAAGCCGTATGGAATTGGTGGAAAAGCAGGAAAAGATCAAAATAGAATTGGCCGAATATGCCCAGACCCTATCAAAGGAAAGACATAAATTAGCGGCCAAGTTGGAAGATGAAGTTAGGGCAGAATTGGCCTATTTGGGAATGGAGAAAACTGTATTTATTGTTTCCATATCCCAGCAGGAAGCAGATGATGGCATACTGCTGGATGGGAAGAAGATGGCGGTTGGAAATAATGGCATAGATCGAATAGAATTTTTGCTCGCCCCCAACCCGGGGGAAGAGCCCAAGCCCTTATCCCGCATTGCCTCGGGCGGCGAATTATCCCGGATTATGCTGGCCCTAAAGAGCATTTTGGCCAGTGTGGATACAATCCCGACCATGATTTTTGATGAGATAGATGCTGGAATCGGAGGCAGATCCGCCCAGGCTGTAGCGGAAAGGCTTGCAACCCTGAGCAAGATAAGACAGGTCCTCTGTGTTACCCATTTACCCCAGATTGCAGCCATGGCAGATTCCCACTGGCGAATTGCCAAGGAAGTGGAAAAGGGGCGGACCTTTACCAAGTTAACACCACTGGGTCCGGCGGACCAGGTGGAGGAATTGGCCCGGATGCTGGGGGGCGCCCGGGTTACTGGAACCACAAAGGAACATTCCCGGGAAATGCTAAGTTTGGCCGATAAATACAAGCGTGCGAGATGAGGGGGGATTTCCCTATTCTGCCCCAGCTTGATTGGGAAATGCATATTAGGAAATGTGTCACCTCTTTCATTAATGTGGCACATTTTTTTGTCTTATTTTAACTGGGCGGGGAAAGAATTTCATCATAAAGGAGGGCCCTTTGGGAAATGATTATAAGGGTAGGGTTCCGGGGGAAAGGAGTTGCTGAAGGGATGTGATTCTCTGTTGCAGAGGGAAAACCGCCGCAAACTCTTCGGTGTTTTCCTAGCAGTTGTAATTATTGCTGTATCCTTAACTCCCCAGTTTAAAAATATCATTACTTTTCCCCAAGAATTACAGTTTATGGAGGGTGAGGCACAGAATCTTTATTTTGGTTTTCCCGTCAATGTCTACCTCCGTTCTAATCGTGCCGGGGTTGTTAATTTAAATGGCCTGCCCCTTTCCCCCCAAGTAGCCAAGGTCAATTTGGGTACACCCCTTAAGGTGGAACCGTTACAGAGGGGTGAAACGGAAGTCGAGCTGCTCTTATTTGGTGTACCTGTCCGAAGAATGACGGTAAATGTATTGCCTCCGGTACAGGTCATACCCGGTGGCCACTCCATCGGTGTTCTTCTTCTTTCCCATGGTGTAATTGTTGTGGGGGAAGCGGGTATTGGCCAACCCGGAGCAAGGAGCAAAAACCCGGCCCGGGAAGCCGGTATCCGAGTTGGGGATACTATTTTAAAGATAAATGGGATAAGGGTACAGGGTGTAATGCACTTGGCGGAGATAGTTCATGAATGTGGCCAGCAGGATGAGGCCCTGCGAATAGAATACAAGAGGAAAGAAACCTTTCTGGTGTCCGAAATAAAACCGATTCTCTGCAGAGAAACGAATAGGTATCGAATTGGCCTTTATGTACGGGACGGGGCCAATGGGGTTGGTACCCTTTCGTTTTATCATTCTGAAACAGGCCGCTATGGAGCCCTGGGCCATGTGATTACTGATACGGATACGAATCAACCCCTCAATGTGGCTGAAGGGTCGGTGGTAAAGGCCTTTGTATCTGGTATCCACCGGGGTACGAAGGGACAGCCGGGAGAAAAGGTTGGTATATTCGAGGAGGATACCCATCTGCTGGGGGATATAGAGAAAAATACCCAATTTGGGATCTTTGGTACCATCCGCAATCACATTGATAATCCCTATTACCCGGATGGGGTCCCCATTGCCTTGGCCTCCCAGGTAACAACTGGGGGGGCGGAAATAATGACTGTGCTAGAAGCCGACCATATTGGATGTTACAGGGTGGAAGTCGAGAAGGTTTTTAATCAAAACAACCCCAGCGACAAGGGGATGGTGATTAAAATAACAGACCCGGAACTTTTGGCAGAAACGGGTGGAATCATCCAGGGTATGAGTGGAAGCCCTATTATAAAAGAGGGCAAATTGATTGGGATTGTTACCCATGTCTTTGTAAATGACCCTAGCCGTGGATACGGTGTTTTTGCTGAATGGATGCTATATGAATTAGGGATAGGACCCCTGGCGGCAGCCGGGGTTTTTTTATTTCTAATATATTTCCAGTTTTTTCATTTTTAAGCAGGATTTTTGCTTTACTAGCAAGAATATACAATGAAAACAGAAAGGAGTGTTTATTTTGAAAAGGGGATTGATATCCATTATGATTGCCGATGATAACAAGGAATTTTGTGATTTACTCCTTGAATACATCGACAAAGAGTCGGATCTTCGAGTTGATGGTGTGGCCTATAATGGAGAGAGGATAATAGAACTCCTGGAGGAAAAGGTACCAGATGTACTTATTTTGGATATTATTATGCCCCACCTTGATGGGATAGGTGTTTTAGAAAAGTTGCTCGAAATGGACCTGCCCCGGCGCCCAAAAATTGTTATTTTGACGGCCTTTGGGCATGAGAATATCACACAGCGGGCTGTTTCTTTGGGGGCTGACTATTACATATTGAAGCCCTTTAGCCTGGAGGTTCTGGTGAACAGAATTCGACAGTTGGCGGATAATGGGCAATTTGTGAAGGTGGCTCCAGCCCAAAAGGCCCGGAGCCTAGATGTGGAGGCAACAAATATCATCCATCAGCTGGGTGTTCCGGCCCATATAAAGGGATATCTCTATCTGCGGGAGGCCATTCTGATGGTAGTGGAAGATATCGAATTGTTGGGTGCTGTTACCAAGGAATTATATCCCCTAATTGGGGAAAAATATAATACTACTGCCAGTCGGGTGGAAAGGGCAATTCGCCATGCTATTGAAGTTGCCTGGGGCCGGGGCAATGTGGAGGAGATTAACAATCTCTTTGGCTATACCATCGACTTGGAGCGGGGAAAACCAACCAACTCGGAGTTTATCGCCATGATTGCCGACAAGCTGCGCATGGAGATTAAAGTGGGCTAATGGATATTATACTAGTTGCGGGCCGTTGGTTTTTGGGGCCGGCCCTTGTGGTTATTAAGGGAAGGGGTAGACTTGGACGGGGTTTGGGAACCCCGTCTTTTTTTATTATTATGTATGGGATTGTATCCTTCTCCCCAACCTTACATTTTTCTTATTTTCCCGTAACATACTAAGCTGAAGGGAAGGGGGTGTAATTTTGTTCACACAGGGCACCGTGCGTTTGGATCGAAGGACGAAGGATCTTATCCGGCGTTTGCGGCCGGGTGAAATTGCCCTTATAGCCCACCGGGATCTGGATGAGTTGGCTGCCAAGGGCCTTAAGAAAGCCCGAGTAAAGGCAGTTATAAATGCCCATCAATCCATAAGTGGCAGATATCCCAATCTGGGGCCGGAAAAATTACTGCGGGCCCGCATTCCCATTGTGGACAATGTGGGTGAAGGGATTTTCAGTCAGTTGTTGGAAGGGGATAAAATTCGTATTTCCGGGGGGCGTATTTTCCGGAAAAACAAGTTGATTGCTGTGGGGAAACAGCTAAATTTAACTGCTGTCCAACAGCGAATTAAGCAAGGTGAGGCAAATCTACAACGGGAAATGGAGATGTTTATCAATAATACCCTTAAATACGCTGCTAGGGAAAAGGATATCTTTTTGGGGAAAATAAAAATTCCGGAATTGCCGGTCAAAATAAAGGGCCGGCAGGTACTTATAGTTGCCCGGGGCCATAATTACCGGGAGGATCTGTCCGCCATAAGATCTTATATCACAGAAGAAGCCCCGGTTTTGATAGGGGTTGATGGTGGGGCGGATGCCCTACTGGAATTAGGATATGTCCCCCATTTAATAATTGGTGATATGGATAGTGTTTCCGATGAGGTTTTACATAGCGGTGCTTTCTTAGTTGTCCACGCCTATAAAAATGGGATGGCCCCGGGCCTGGGCAGAATAAAGGAGCAGAATCTTGAGGCCACACTCTTTCCTGCCCCCGGGACCAGCGAAGATGCGGCTTTATTGCTGGCCTATGAAGGAGGGGCTAAGCTTATAGTAGCCGTTGGTCTTCATTCCAACCTCATTGATTTTCTGGAAAAGGGCCGATCTGGCATGGCCAGCACCCTTTTGGTGAGATTAAAGGTTGGTTCTATCCTGATAGATGCCAAGGGCGTTAATCAATTATATCAGGGTGGTTTAGCTATGTCATATGTGGGTGGTCTTGCCCTAGCCGGCCTTTTCCCTTTACTGATTATACTGTTAATTTCCACCCGTATTCAGTACTTTTTGCAATTGCTATTATTTAAAATCCGCCTGCTGGTAGGGCTATGACGGGGGAGTAGAAATGATCGACCAAAGACATTACATGATCACCCTAATGGCTGTATTCTTATCCCTAAGCATTGGCATTTTTATTGGCAATGCCCTTTTGGGAAATGATTTGGTCATTAGTCAACAACGGGAGGTTATAGAACGTTTGCAACAAAATTATTATGAGTTGCAGGGGGAGCATCATTGCCTTCAGGATCGGTTGTTTGGCCTACAGGTATGGGAGGAAACAAAGGCGGACCTGGAACAGGTGCTCCTTTGTTTAATAAAAAATAAGGGGGATTTAAAGGCCCGGGTTGCAATTGTGAATACCTGTGGGGAAGATTTGAAGGGGGGATTGCCTGCATATTTGCGGGAATGTGGTGTTGATGTGGGCATTATAGGGACTGTTTCCACCAGCTTTAACCCCCATAATGAAAACTTGATGGTGGCCCTAAGGGAGGGTGGATACATTGATCCGGGCACCGACGCGGGGGAAGAATGGCTGAAATTAGTCAGGTATTTTGCCAGCGCTGTCACTGGCATTAAAGGGGGGGATTTTTTAGCATTTTTGGCTGCTGAAGGCCTAATTACAATCACTGGAGAGCCACTGTCCGAGGTTGATATTGTTTTGTTCCTGGGTAATTCAACGGCGGAAAGGCTGCAGAGGATTGAAGAGTTGGATTATCCACTTTTGGAAGCATGGAAGGAGGAAGGAATACGGATTATTGCCGCGGAAAGGATGGATCCCAGGTCTTCACCTGAACTTTATCGGGCAAAGGGCGTTTCCACTATTGCCCACTTAAATACATTGGCCGGGCGCTTGAGCCTTTTGTATTTGTTGAGTAATGATATAGAAGAGCACTTTGGCTGTGGTAATAATGAAGACCCCCCGCTGCCCTTAAAATGGCTTCTGGAGCAGGGGAAGGGGGAATGAAACAGGGGATCAGTGTCATTATCCCTGCTTATAATGAGAGCCGGCATATTGGCGCTACAGTGAGGGCTAGCTATTCCATACCGGGGGTAACCGAGGTTATAGTGGTCGATGATGGCTCGGAGGATGAAACGGGGACCATCGCCGGGGCTGTGGGGGCAAAGGTGATAACTTTGCCCCGGAATGAGGGTAAGGGGAGGGCCATGGCCAAGGGAATATCATTTGCTAGCAATGGTATTATCCTTCTTTTGGATGCAGACCTGGGCAATACGGCGGTCCAGGGTGAACGCCTGCTGACACCCCTCCTGGCCGATAAGGCTGATATGACCATAGGTATTTTCCCACCTGTTGCGGCTAGGGTTGGCTTGGGGCTAGCCCTGGGATTAGCCCGCTATGGGACTTGGCTGTTGACAGGTATGACATTTAAGGCACCCCTTTCGGGGCAGCGGGGCTTTACCCGGCGGGCACTGAAGGGTTTGGAGCCTTTATTGCCCGGATTTGGTGTGGAAATAGGCCTTAATGTGCGTGCTGTCCGCCGAGGATTACGGATTAGGGAGATCCCGGTCCAAATGAGGCATAGGATTTCGGGTTTAAATTTATCCGGGTTTTACCACCGGGGGAAACAATTCTGGCACATTCTTTTGGCCTTGATCTATCTATTCCGGGAAGGTTGAAGGGGGAATTTTGTGGGATTGTGGCTGGGCGTGTACTCTTACCTTCTCACCTATCTATTACTGCCCTACTTTTTGGATATGCTGGTCCGGGGGGGTCTGACAACCCAGAATTACCGGGGCCAGCGGATACCAGAAGGGGCGGGGATTGTTATTCCTGTTGCTGCCGGTTTGAGCTTGATGAGCACATTGCCTTTTTATTGGCAGCAGTGGGAAAGGGAGGGATTGATATTTCTCTTTTTGTTAACTGCAGTTGCTTTCCTGGGATTTTTAGATGATTCCCTTTCCTATAAGGGGATGAAGGGCCTGGGGGGGCATTTATATTATTTTTTTCGGGAGGGATGTTTAGGTACCGGGCTCTTAAAGGCGCTGGGCGGGATAAGTAGTGCCTTTTTTGTTTCCTGGATATTGTCCGGGGACCTTTACTTGTTTTTTCTCAATGGTGTATTGGTGAGCCTTTCCATCAATGTCCTCAATCTACTTGATCTTAGGCCCGGGCGTGCCGGCAAGGCTTTTTTATTATTCATGCTCCTAACCTTCTGGCATAACAATGAATCGGTGCCACTTTTCCTATTGCTGGCTGTAACCGGGGCAGTATTGGCTTACCTCCCCCTGGATCTACAAGGGCAGGCTATGTTGGGTGATACCGGGGCCAATGTTCTGGGTGCAGCTGCCGGTATGGCTTTATTCTGGTCCTTTACCCCGGGTTTGAAGATAATAGTAGTCACATTTATGGTCCTTCTCCACCTCTTTTGCGAGGGTTATTCCCTTAGCAAAATCATTGAAGATGTTCCCTGGCTGGACTTTTTAGATCGCATCGGAAGGCCCAAAATCTGATATTGCCGGGCCTGGGCAGTCGGAATTGCCTGTACCCTGGCAATAGGCCTTGTCTTTGGAAACAATAGGGTGATATACAGAAGACAAGCAGGATTACCCCCCGTCCATGGAGAATTAAAGAAGAAGTCCATTGATGCGGGGGTGGCCTGGGGGTGAAAAAATTATTAACACCAGGTTTTAATTCCAAGATAGATTGGTCGGTAATATTACCCTATACCCATGATGCTATAATTATTGTTAATGCCGACGCCAAGCTAAAAATGTTAAACACCGCCGCCGTCGAAAGTTTAGGGTTATTTGGAGACGATATTATAGGTAAACCGGTAGGGGAAATTATTCCCGACTGCAGGCTGTTGGAGGTACTTCGGACTGGCCAGCCGGAATTAAACTATAAGCGCATTTTGGGCCAGAAGGTATTTAGGGCCAATTCAATTCCCATTAGGGATGAAGATGGCCTTCTGGTGGGTGCCGCAGCTATTTTCCGGGATATTACCGAGGCGGAGGAACAGGCTGAGGAAATAGCCCACCTGGAGGAAATACAGCAATTGTTGGAGGCCATTATTAATTGCACTCAAGATGCAATTTCCGTCGTGGATAAGGAAGGAAAGGGAATACTTATCAATCCGGCTTATACCCATTTGACGGGCCTTGTCGAAAAAGATGTTATCGGAAAACCCCCGACGGTGGATATCGCCGAGGGTGAAAGTATGCACTTGCGGGTAATAAAGACGGGGGAGCCGGTCCGGGGTGCTGTAATGAGGGTAGGGCCCAAAAAACGCGAGGTTGTAGTTAATGTGGCTCCCATTATGGTGGACACTGAGTTAAAGGGAAGTGTAGCTGTAATCCATGATATCAGTGAAATCAAGCGCTTGA
>JAAYTH010000217.1 GCA_012523785.1 Bacillota bacterium
ACTCCTGAGGGCCTGGCCCAAATTCCATCATAGGGAGAGTAGGTTGGGACGGTTCCCGCCGTTATGGGAAACCGGCAACGGGTCATTGAGGGGATCCTCATTGGGATCAAATAGGGTGGTACCGCGGGAAGTTGTGGCTTTCTCGTCCCTAAAAGGGAGGGAAGGCCTTTTTGTATTGCCGGGCAGCGTGAATATAATTAAATTATGGAGGAGGCAGCAAGATGGAAATAGAAAAGCAGTTGGAAGTTTTTTGGCGGGGTGCAGCTGAAATAATTTCAGAAGAGGAATTGGTACAAAAACTGAAAAAGGATCGCCCCCTTAGAATCAAACTGGGAGTAGACCCCTCCGCTCCCGATTTACACCTGGGGCACACCGTACCCCTAAGAAAATTAAAACAACTGCAGGATATCGGGCACCAAATTATCTTTCTCATTGGGGATTTTACTGGCCGCATCGGTGACCCATCGGGCCGTTCGGAAACCAGAAGACAGCTATCAGAGGCGGAGATTATGAAAAATGCCGAAACCTATGTGGATCAGGTATTTAAAATCCTGGATCGGGAAAAAACCATCGTAGACTATAACAGCCGCTGGCTTTCTCCCCTTACCTTTGCTGATGTAATTAAGCTGGCTAGTAAAACCACCGTAGCCCGGATGCTGGAACGGGATGATTTTTCCCGCCGTTATCGGGAAGGCCGGGCCATCGGCATGCACGAATTTATGTATCCCCTAATGCAGGGTTTCGATTCCATAGCCCTTGAGGCTGACGTGGAAATTGGGGGGACTGACCAAAAGTTCAACCTGCTTATGGGGAGAAACCTGCAGCGGGAGGTAGGGCAAGAAGCCCAGATCTGCTTGACCTTGCCAATTTTGGTGGGGTTGGACGGCGTCAACAAGATGAGCAAAAGCTTGGCTAACCATATCGGCATCTACGATCCTCCGGCGGAAATGTATGGGAAAATTATGTCCTTAGCCGATGAGTTGATGATTCAATACTATGAGTTAGTAACTAATGTGCCTTTAGAAGAAATTCAAGAAATTAAGACCGGCCTGGCCGGGGGAAAACTTCACCCCCGGGATGTCAAAATGCGATTAGCCCGGGAGATCGTCACTCTTTTCCATGGCGGTGAGGCGGCCCAAAGGGCGGAAGAATCCTTCGCGGCAGTATTCCGGCGGGGGGATCTGCCAGAGGAAATGCCGGAGATTGCTATTCCCGCCGTCGAACTAGAGAATGATAAAATTTGGGTTGTGAGATTACTGGTATTTCTGGGCCTGGCCAAGAGCAACAGTGAAGCCCGACGCTTAATTACTCAAGGTGGGGTGACCATTGCCGGTAATAAGATTGACGATGTGGGAATGAACATTGTTCCCGAGGCTGGGATGATAGTGCAGGTTGGGAAACGGCGGTTTGTAAAGATTAAGGAGTAATATCCCCCAAAATAATCCCATCACCATTCTCTTTATTGATGCATATGATGAGCCATGGAGGTGAGGGTGATGCGGAGGTGGGGAAAGGCTCGTCCCAGGTCGCTATCTTGGAAAGCACTGCTTATGGTAGTATTCCTAGTGCTATTAACTATTTTTATGATTTTCGAAGGAAATATAAAACCAGCCTTGGCGGCTGTTGCTGAAGCCAGGGCAAGGCTTATTGCCATTGAAGCCATGACGGAGGCCATTGAGAAAGAAATTATACAAACAGTTGAATATCAGGATCTTATATATATCCATAAAGATTCCCGGAATCGCCCCGTTCTATTGCAACCCAACACCATTGCCATCAGCCGATTGGCGGCCAGAACAACTGAACATGTAAAAAACAGACTGCAATCCTTGGAAGATGAGGTGATTTTGCTTCCCTTGGGCCAGGTATTTGGCAGTGATCTCCTGGCTAATATGGGCCCCCGCTTTAGGCTCACCGTCATGCCCATCGGCACTGTAACCGTCAACCTTGTCAATGAACTGGAGGAGGCTGGCATCAATCAGACCCTCCACAAAATTATCTTGGAAATCAACGCTGCCATAGGGATTGCCGTCCCCATGATTGCTACCAAAACAGATGTCCAGCATCAGGTTTTGCTCACCCAGGCGGTTATAGTGGGTGAAGTGCCCGATACTTTTTTTCAACTGCACAGGCCCTAGAAGGATTTTTAGGGGGAAATTATTTTCCCTGCAAATGTGTAAGGGCAAATTTGCGAGGAATATGGAACATGGAATGGGAATATGCTTATAATGCGGGGAAAAGGTCGATGATGATCCTTGTCTTGTAGGAATGTCGATGGTATAGTGTTAAAGGTCATTCTTCAAAACCTTGGTCCTTGAAAACTGAACAGTGATAGAAGCCAGTGCGGGTTCCAGGAAAGCTGGAATCCAAATGAGTTATCAGCAAGACAGTAAGTAAAACGAGCAAACAAACTCTAATTTAAGAGTTTACATCTTAAACGGAGAGTTTGATCCTGGCTCAGGACGAACGCTGGCGGCGTGCTTAACACATGCAAGTCGAGCGCTGACTGG
>JAAYTH010000218.1 GCA_012523785.1 Bacillota bacterium
AAAAACACCCCACTGCCAAGGGTGTACTGCTCATAAATCCCACCTATTATGGTACTACTTGCGATCTGGCCCAGATTAAGAATTATATGGAACCCTTTGGGATTCCTTTGGTTTTGGATGAGGCCCATGGCCCCCACTTTTATTTTCACCCCGAGCTCCCCCTGGCGGGATTGCAGGCCGGGGCGGCTGCTGCAGCCCAGGGGATGCATAAACTACTGGGGGGATTGACCCAGAGTTCTATTTTACATGTGCAAGGAGAAGCATTGCAGCGGGAACGGCTAGAATCGGTTCTGCGGCTTTTGCAGAGTACCAGTGCCTCCTATTTGCTCTTGGCCTCCCTGGAAGGGGCCCGGCGACAGATGGCCCTTGTGGGCCGGGAACATTTGGATGAAACCCTGGGCTTGGCCCGCTGGGCCCGGGAAGAAATAAATAAAATCCCGGGGTTTTTCTGTTTTGGCCGGGATAGTGCCGGGGTGCCGGGATTTGTAGACTTGGATGAAACAAAGTTGACAGTAACCGTTAAGGAATTGGGATTGACGGGGCAGCAGGTGGAACTAATCCTCCGCTATCAGTACAAGATTCAGGTTGAGTTATCTGATCTCTACAATATACTTCTTATGGTTACCATAGGAACCACTGCTGAAGATCTTAAACAGCTAATATTTGCCCTGGGGGATATTTCCCATCGACGGCAAGAATACAATGGAGATGGGAAGATCCTTAAACGAGCGGAAGGTTTACTGCATAAGGTCTGGCTTCCAGAACAGGTCCTACTGCCCCGGGAGGCCTTTTTTTCTCCCTCAAGGGATATTGAACTAGGAAGGGCAGTGGGGGAGATTAGTGCCGAGATCATAACCGCCTATCCCCCCGGAATACCCATCATCTGCCCCGGGGAAAGGTTGAGCAGGGAAATAATAGAATATCTGGCCCTCATCCGGGAAGCCGGACTGCGTATCTCCGGGCCCCGAGATGCTAGCCTAAAGACTATTAGGGTTGTCGGTGGCCATTAAAAACAACGGTTGATTATGAAGCCGCGGGGACGAAACCGCGGGGACGGTTCTTGTGGTTTAGGACGAAACCGCGGGGACGGTTCTTGTGGTTTAGACTAACACGTTTTCGTCGGGGTGGTGGGGGGGAGGAAACACGGAGCTGTGGGGAGTGATTGGGGCCACGGGCGGTCAATGACCGCCCCTACATTTTGTCCGGGAGCTACCGCTAAAAACCGTAGGGAACGACGCCTCTGTCGTTCCGTATCGGCACCCCTTATCTTTTGTGAAAAGATGAAGCCATCTCCCCTGGCCATGAGAAATGCTATATTATCCCCACTGTTTAACCCCTTATCAGCAACTGTAATAATTCTGCCCAGGCCATATGATCGGCGCGTTTCCTGTATGATGGTATAACGGACACCTTCATGCAGATGAACAAGAAGTTCCTCTGTAAACCTATCAAAGTAATCCAGGGCCCGATAAACGTCGTATTCATCACATTTATAAGAACCTGCTAGTTTCTCCTTTTGAGCAAAACTATGCCTTTTGAAGCCGGGGGATAGAATGCGGGTGTAAATCAAAAGTTGCATGACATCGTTTAGCGAATAATCCATTGCTGGGCTACGCTGGCGGTTAATAATAAATTGGTTCAAGTTGAGCTCATGATAAATTGGGCTTAAGGGAATGTTACCCAATAATCTTATGGCATCTTCATCAATCACTAAAAGTCCGTCATCAAAAACGGATCCTAAATGGATTTCCTTTTTCCTCTTTTCCTTCTTCACCTTAAGGGTGCGCAATTTGGCTACTTCCCTAAAGTGGGCGATTGGGTCTTCATAAATATGCTTGTATTCATCCACATAGCCCAGGTTCTCGACAACCTTTTGTTTACCTTTTTTGTTTTAGGATCCCTAAAGCCATGCACGAAGGAAAGGTTAACACGCCCATTTTTTGCCTAGTAACCTTAGGATACATAATTCATACCCTCCTCCCATATAATTCATTACACTACAATCTACAACGATACACAACATATAAATGTACACAATTTGACATAAAAAAATGCCCCAAGGGCACTGGCAACAACAAAAGTTTACATTACAAAAACCTAATCAACTGTAAAAGTACCGCTAGCCTAAAGACTATTAGGGTTGTCGGTGGCTGACAACAAACAAGGGACGGATCTTTGTTTGCACCCCGTAAAATAAAGATCCGTCTCGATTTATCCGGAAAATATGTGCTATAATACTAACTATAAAAAGCAGGATGCCGAGGTTATAGAAAAAACAATTAGGATTAATTAGGGGAGGGAAAGACCGTGGCCATTAAATATGCACATACTAACCTTATCGCTGTAGATTGGAGGAAATTGGCCCAATTCTATATTGATGTTTTTGCCTGCAAACCCCAATACCCAGAGCGGGATCTTTGTGGGGAATGGGTTGATAAGTTAACAAATATTGATGATGTCAGCATTAGGGGAATACATTTAAGCCTTCCGGGTTATGAAGATGGCCCCACCTTGGAGATTTTCGAATACGACCCAATGATATCGAAGACGAGTTTTAAAATTAATGAGCAGGGGTTGGGGCACATCGCCTTTCATGTGGATGATGTGGAAGAAGTAATTGAAAAGTTAATTGAACGGGGTGGGAAACTGGTGGGGGAAATAATACGCCAAGACTATGAAGGAATAGGGACATTGTGTGCTGTCTATGCACAGGACCCGGAAGGTAATTTTATTGAAATCCAACACTGGAGTAAGTAAATTTAGGCCACAAATCGGGGACGGATCCTCTTGTCTCCAATAGAATGGGGATCCGCTCCTATTCGGTATAATAGCACGGGCTGGGTATTTGCCAATTGGTTTAATGTCCATCAAACGAGCCTAATGGCGGCCGTATAATGGTTACTGTGCATAAGCTAATAATTATGTGTAACTTAACCAGTGTAAAAACTGGAGGGAAGGGTAAATGAATAAAAGGATTACAATATCTATTTTGCAATCTATCATTCTTTTTTTATTTTTAGTGGGATGTGGGTCTCCTGATAATTCTACTTGATTATTTATATCGTGCTGGGGTAAGATAAAGTATGACAGGTTGTTTTACTGTCGGGATGCCCGACGAGATTCAAAACTAACTTTGTAAAATATTTTGCTAAAAATAACGGAAGGACAAGAAAAAGAGATAAGTACAGTGAATTAAGGGAAATGATAATTAAACATATATTATAGGATACGACAGCGTTTTATCATCATTGAAGTGTTCCCGGAATTGTGGTAAACTGAATTTCCGTGCCGATACAGGGTGCGGAAACCTTGGTCCTTGAAAACTGAACAGTGATAGAAGCCAGTGCGGGTTCCAGGAAAGCTGGAATCCAAATGAGTTATCAGTAAGACAGTAAGTAAAACGAGCAAACAAACTCTAATTTAAGAGTTTACATCTTAAACGGAGAGTTTGATCCTGGCTCAGGACGAACGCTGGCGGCGTGCTTAACACATGCAAGTCGAGCGCTGACTGG
>JAAYTH010000219.1 GCA_012523785.1 Bacillota bacterium
CCCTTCGGAACGACGAGGGCGTCGTTCCCTACGAATTACAGCGACACTCTCTTAATAAACCTTCGGAACGACGGGGGCGTTATTGCCCGTAATTCCCCAGGATGTTATTCCTTAATGCGGAAAACCCTTCGGAACGACGAGGGCGTCGTTCCCTACAGTTATAGCGACACTTTCTCAATAAACCGTAGGGAACGGTGCCCCCACCGTTCCGTGCCCCGGGAACAAATCCACGGCATTTACCGCCTAAATCGCAGGGGTAGGGCTCCGCCCCGCCCCATCTGGCCATATATTTTTAAAGGAGGAAAAATCATGATTGAACATTATGGAATTTTGTCCATCTTACCGCCCTTAATGGCCATTGTCTTGGCCATAGTCACCAAACAAGTACTAATATCATTATTCCTAGGAATCTTCACTGGCACTATGATTTTGACCGGGTATAATCCCCTCAACGCCTTTCTCACCCTGGTCAACATGCTTTTTGAAACCGTCGGGGATCCGGAATGGAACGCCCCCCTTCTCATCTTTGTTATGTTCCTGGGGGGCATCGTAGGCCTCTTTGCCCGCTCCGGTGCCGCCTTTTCCTTTGGCCGCTGGGCATCTGAAAAAGTAACCAGCCGCACCGGTGCCCTTTTCACCACCTGGCTATTGGGTGTCGCCATCTTCATGGACGACTACTTCAACTGCCTCACCGTCGGCACCATCATGCGCCCCCTGACAGACCAGTACAAGATATCCCGGGAAAAGCTGGCCTATATCATCGATTCCACCGCCGCTCCCGTCTGTATGATCATCCCCCTTTCCAGCTGGATTGCCTACGTCATCTCCCTTTTGGGGCCCCATTTTGCCGAGGTGGGCTTTAACATGAACCCCTTCCGGGCCTTCCTAGCCATGATCCCCATGAACCTCTACTCCTGGCTGGCCCTCATCATGGTTCTCATGACGGGTTTCACCCGCCTGGAATTTGGCCCCATGGCCGCCGCCGAAAAGCGGGCCCTGGAGCAGGGCATCCTCTATGATATGAGCAAAGGCACCCCACCCGGGGATGACTTCGCCGAACCCAAAATCAAAGAAAACAGTTCGCCCATCGATCTCCTCCTTCCGGTTATTATTCTCATTGTCACCGCCATCATCGGCTTTGCCTACACCGGTGGTTACTTTGAAGGTGCTGCCTTTATGGATGTCTTAGAAAACATCGACTCCGCCCCGGCCCTGGCCTATGCGGGTATGTTTACTATCTTGGCCACTGTGGCCCTCTATGCCGCCCGCAGGGTTCTTAGCATTAACGAGTCTATGGATGCCCTTATCCAGGGTTTCAAATCTATGATTGTCGCCTTCAGTATCTTAATTTTGGCCTGGACCATCGGCGGTATTACCGAAGACTTGGGGACCGGTGCCTATGTGACGGGTATTATGGAAGGGAACTATCCCGTCTGGGCCGTCCCGGCCACCATCTTCGTGGTCTCCTGCCTTATTTCCTTTTCCACCGGTACCTCCTGGGGAACCATGGGAATTATGATTCCCATTGTCGTACCCCTCATGGTTGCCATCGCCCCTGACCTAATGCTGATAAGCCTGGCTGCCGTCTTGTCCGGTGCCACCTTTGGGGACCACTGTTCACCCATTTCTGATACTACCATCATGTCATCTACCGGGGCTGGCTGCCACCATATCGACCATGTGGACACCCAGCTGCCCTATGCCCTCACCGGTGGGATAGTGTCTCTAATAGGATTCCTCATCGGCGGTTTTGTACACAGCGGGATTTTGGTGCTCCTTATAAGTGTGGCCCTCCTCTTTGGTGCCATTAAGATTGCCAGCACCCTCTGGGGCGTTGATGTCCCCACCCACCTGGCCGAAACAGCCGCCGCCAGCGATGAATAAACCCATCCCCTTCCCTTTCCCTGGAGCGAGTGAATTTACTCGCTCCTTTTTAAATGCCCGGGATAGGGGGTTTTTTCCTATCCTGTCCTTATCTAGCCTGCCTTTATCTAGATGGAAAAGAAATATTGCCGGAACAACGAGGGCGTCGTTCCCAACAAGTTACTGCGACATTTACCAAGTAAACCGTAGGGAACGGTGCCCCCACCGTTCCGTGCCCCGGCCCCTTCAATTTCCAACATCCAACTTCCAATAGCCGTAGGGAACGGTGCCCCCACTGTTCCGTGCCCCTGCCCCCGGCCCTGTCCCATGAAAATCGGCAAAGTTTCTTGACATCCCCCTGCCGAAAAGGGTAAGATTATGAAGGTTAAAGGGGGAATTATTATGGCTAAATTCATCTTCGTCACCGGCGGTGTCGTCTCATCCCTAGGGAAAGGCATCACCGCCGCTTCATTAGGCTGCCTCTTAAAAAGCCGCGGCCTTAAAGTCACCATGCAAAAAATCGATCCCTACATAAATGTCGACCCCGGCAACATGAGTCCCTTCCAGCACGGCGAAGTCTTCGTTACCGATGACGGCGCCGAATGTGATCTTGATGTGGGCCACTACGAACGCTTTATTGATGAAAACCTAAAAAGAAGCAGCAATATCACCTCCGGCAAAATCTACGGGTCCGTCATCAACAAGGAACGCGCCGGCGTCTACCAGGGGGCCACCGTCCAGGTTATCCCCCACGTCACCAACGAAATTAAAGAAAGAATCTGCCAGGTGGCCCAAGACAACAATGCCGACGTAGCCATCGTCGAGATCGGCGGTACCGTCGGCGACATCGAAAGCCTCCCCTTTTTAGAGGCCATCCGCCAGCTAAAGACCGACCTGGGCCGGGACGAAGTCCTCTATATACATGTTACCCTGGTACCCTACCTGGCCACCGCCGGTGAACTAAAGACCAAACCCACCCAGCACAGCGTCAAAGAACTCCGATCCATCGGTATCCAGCCCGACATCATTGTCTGTCGCACCGCCTTCCCCCTCTCCCGGGAAATCAGGGAAAAAATTGCCCTCTTCTGCGATATTAGCCCCGACGCCGTCATCGAAAACCTAGATGCCGATATCCTCTACGAAGTGCCCCTCATGATGGCCCGGCAGGGATTAGACGAAATTGCTCTCCACTACCTGTGCCTTAAGGCCAGCGAACGGGATATTACCCCCTGGGAAAAGCTGGTCCAACGGGCCAGGGAGAATGGCTCCACCCGAACCACCATCGCCCTGGTAGGCAAATATGTAGCCCTCCACGATGCCTACCTCAGTGTGGCCGAAGCCCTCCACCATGCCGGCATCAGCGAAGGCACCCATATAGATATCCGCTGGATAAACTCCCAAGATTTAGACTGCGGCCCCGCCGCCCCACACCTATCCGGTGTCCAGGGCATACTCATCCCCAGCGGTTTCCGGGGCCCCGGTATAGAAGGGAAGATCAAAGCCATACAATATGCCCGGGAAAACAAAATCCCCTTCCTGGGCATTTCCCTGGGGATGCAGATGGCAGTGGTGGAATTCGCCCGCCATGCCTGCGGCCTCCCCCAGGCCCATAGCACTTACCACCGGCCCCACACCTCCGACCCGGTCGTTCACCTGCCCCAGACCGGGGATGGGGACGAGGCCCCCATGTGTCTGGGACGTGCTCCCATTGCCCTAAAACCCGGCACCCAAATCCAGGCCGCCTATGGAGAAGATGTAATTTACGAACGCCACCGGCACCGCTATGAAGTAAATAATGACTACCGTCGGCTATTGGAAGAACAGGGCCTTATTTTTTCCGGCCATAGCCCCGATGGCTGCCGGATAGAAGCCCTGGAACTACCCGGCCACCCCTTCTTTGTGGCTACCATCTTCCACCCGGAATTTAAATCCCGCCCCATCCGCCCCCATCCAATATTTAAAGCCTTTATCCAAGCAGCTAAGAATAAGTAATGGGGCGGTGGGATTCTGTTTTGCCCACGGGTACCAATAGTTGGCGGCCGGAGGAATATAGGGACTTTGTTCAGAGGCAAGACCTTGTCTCCCACATGGCCTATATAATTTATATAATATCGTATAAACGGGCGGCCACTGGCCGCCCCTACAAATTACTGCCATAATATCGGGTAAACCGTAGGGGCGGTCATTGACCGCCCGTGTTTCTTAATCTACTGGAGCGGTGATGGCACCGCTCCCTACTGTTTATTGGGAGAATATCGCTAAAACCGTAGGGAACGACGCCCTCGTCGTTCCGTGCTCCGGTTTACCCTGCAATTACCGCAAAAAACATGGGCAACCACGCCCCCGTCGTTCCGTGCCCCTTCCCTTGTCTCCTGTTCCCTGCCCCCACACGATGGCCCATATAATATCCAATGAACAGGCGACCACTGGTCGCCCCTACAAATTATTGTCATGATTATCGCTAAAACCGTAGGGGCGGTCATTGACCGCCCGTGTTTCTTAATCTACCGGAGCGGTGGGGGCACCGCTCCCTACTGTTTATTTGCACATCATCGCTAAAACCATGGGCAACCACGCCCCCGTCGTTCCGCGCCCCTGCTACAAATTACTGCCATAATTATCGCTAAAACCGTAGGGAACGACGCCCTCGTCGTTCCGCG
>JAAYTH010000031.1 GCA_012523785.1 Bacillota bacterium
AAAATACCCATGTTAATTAAAACTAATGGCCTGGGGGCAACCCTTGCCTTTATAAAGGCCAAGGGCAGCAAAAATGAGGCCTACCAACTTCTTTACGATCAGACGGCAGAGTGGTTTATGAGGCAAGGGAAGGATTTAATTGAATTGGTAAGGGATGATGATTTAGTAGAAAAAATTGTTGGATTAAATTCTACTGCCTATCGGGTTGCGACCAGGGAGGTATTAGCCTTGTTTTTCTGGTTGCGCCGTTTTGCCGAGGGGCTAATAGAAGGAGAGGCGGAGGCCAATGACTGAGCGGGGGCAAATTAAAAGGTATTTTTCCGATAGGGGTTTTGGGTTTATTGCATGGAAAAAAGAAGAGGATGTTTTCTTCCATATAAGTAATTATGACGAAGAAGGTACTCCCGTGGAAGGAGATTGGGTGGAGTTTTCCCTAGGGGTTGGCCGAAGGGGAAGACCTGCGGCTGAGGGTGTGAAGAAAACAGCCCCCCCTTTTATTCCCCTGGATGAGGCCCATTACAAAATACCCGCTGATACTAGAAATGTAATTACCCTAAAACAGGTTGACAATTTTTATCTTAAATTAAATCGCCTGGCCTATTTTCACAAAAGGGATAGTAAAAGTGGCTTTGAACTTTTGCTGACCGATAAGGGTGATGTTTCATATGAACTGGAGCCTAACCTCAGTGGTGTAAATTTTCCCGCCATTATCGCCCGCCAAGAAAAACTGGTGGAAGATCTGGCGGAGGAAACTGTTAAAATAACATTTATCCCGGATGGACGCCTTATCATTGGTTTGGGGCAACCTTCGGTCTATGAAACATCCCTTACCTTACACCACCTGTATGGGATTCCCTACATACCCGCAAGTGCCTTAAAGGGTATAACCAGAAGTTGGCTGCTTTCGGAGGTTTTTGGCCAAAATGAGGAGGAAGCACTGCGCGATGAAGCTTTCCGCCAAATTTTCGGAGGGCCAAAAACCGACAATTTACTGGCCCAAAGGGGCGCTGTGCGCTTTTTAGATGCCTTTCCCCTGGAGGAGCCAAAGCTGGTCTTTGATATTATAAACCCCCATTATGCCAGCTATTACTCGGACCCCGAGGGGAAAAAACCGCCCGGGGATTATGATACCCCCATACCCATTGTATTTTTAGCGGTGGAAGCAAAGGCGGGATTTGGCATTGTTCTGACTGTACGGGAAAACGCCATAATCCAGCAGGGCAGGTTGGCAGGGAAAAGGATCTTAGATATAGTTGCCCAGCATTTAAGGGAAGCCCTAGTTGATCAGGGTATAGGGGCCAAAACTTCGGTGGGATATGGGTATGCATTGGCCGGGCAGAATTTATCCCCGGCGGATGCCAAGTTTCATACGGATTAGGGGGCAAATCAGGGAAGGCTATAAGGGAAAACCATTAGTGTGCATCGCTACTCCGGATGGGGTGGGGAAATACGGGTCGGGAGGGATTGATGCAGGGTGGGTCG
Organism: Bacillota bacterium; assembly: GCA_012523785.1. Classification (GTDB taxonomy): domain Bacteria; phylum Bacillota; class DTU030; order DTU030; family DTU030; genus JAAYTH01. Next base: position 1,483 of record JAAYTH010000031.1, read on the forward strand.
CATATGGAAGAAGTGAGGAGCATTGATATTGCCCGGGCAGCGTTGAGAATGGCCCTTACAAGCACTAGGGAAGAGGAACATGAGCTGCAAAGGGAATTTGGGCGGGAAAAAATGAAGACGGTGGCAGTCGATTATGGGGGCGAATTTATTGCTTCCTTCCAAAGGGTGGTGGAACGGGCTATAGTTGCCGCCAAGCGGGAAGGTGTTATCGAGGCAACCCATCTGGAGGAAGGGGCAGTGGCCGGGGCGGCCAGGGAATCACTGTCCCAGGTGCTGCCCAAGGCCATGGGTTTGAATGTGGGGGGTAAAATCGGTATTGCCCGTAAGGGGGGCCACATAGGTGTGGCGGTGTTTTTTGCTGTGGGTCTGCTCCATTTAGATGAAATTGCGGTGGGGCTTTCCCACCGGGCGGTGCCGAATGTAAATAATGAAAAGGCCTAGCCTTGGTTTCTACCGGGACATGATCATTACTGGGGTTTTTAATCCTAGAGTTTGGGAGTAATTAAATAATTTATTTTCCCCGGCTAGAGCCGGGTTTTTTTCTGCCTAAAAATTATTTTCATAGTTTTGGAGAAAACAGCAGGAGATACAGAAGGGGCGGCGAATGTTAATATGTGGGGTAAAGTGGGGGAAAGTGGGGATTATGCACCCGAAGTGGGGTGGCTGGCATGTTTATGGGAGAATATCGCCACACTATAGATAGCAAGGGTCGGCTTATTATTCCGGCTAAATTTCGGGATGGGCTCGGTCATTCTTTTGTGGCTACTAAGGGATTGGATAATTGCCTTTTTTTATATCCCCAAGAAGAATGGTCCAGCCTGGAACTAAAGTTAAAATCCCTCCCCTTTACCAAGGCCGATGCCCGGGCCTTTGTTCGCTTCTTTTTTTCCGGGGCCTCAGAATGTGAATTGGATAGACAGGGACGTATTCTCTTACCTCCAAACTTGCGGGAGTATGCCGGTGTGGATAAGGATGTGGTGGTAATAGGGGTATCTAGCCGGGTTGAAATTTGGAGTGAAAAGGGATGGCATGAATACAGCAATAGGGCCGGGGAGACCTATGAGGAAATAGCGGAAAAAATCGTTGGTTTGGAATTATAAGATCCCACTGGGGGCTATACATCACTATGGATTTTAAACATAAACCGGTGTTGGCAGCCGAGGCAATTTTTTGGCTTAATTGTAGTCCCGGAGGGGTATATATTGATTGCACCCTGGGGGGCGGGGGACATGCCCGGGCTATTTTGGAGAAAATTTTACCCGGGGGGTACTTGGTTGGCATTGATAGGGATCCGGCAGCCTTGGATGCAGCACGGAGGCACTTGGCACCATTTAAAGAGTCGGTTTCTATTGTTCAGGGCAATTTCCGCGATCTAAATTCAATTATTGCTCCCCTGAAATTAGGGAAAATAGATGGCATTATCTTTGATTTTGGTGTTTCGTCTTTTCAGTTGGAGTCCCCTGCTAGGGGCTTTTCTTATCAGTTGGATGGGCCCCTGGATATGCGCATGGATCCCCAACAAGAAAAGAAGGCATCCCATCTGGTGAATGGGCTTTCAGAAGAAAAATTAACCCACATAATTAGGCAATATGGGGAAGAACGATGGGCGGCCCGAATAGCCCAATTCATTGTCAAGGCCCGAAGGTCTAAACCCCTCGAAACTACCGCAGAATTGGTGGAGGTTATAAAAGCTGCCATACCGGCTGGAGTACGCAGAGGGGGGCCCCATCCGGCCCGGCGCACCTTCCAAGCCCTGCGGATAGCGGTCAATGATGAACTTGATTCTATATCCCAGGCATTGAAGGCAGCAGTGGGGGTATTGTCACCAGGGGGACGGGTATGTGCCATATCCTTTCATTCCCTGGAGGACAGGATTGTGAAACAGACCTTTAGGGATCTGGCCCGGGAATGTATCTGCCCACCGGAGTTTCCCGTCTGTGTTTGTGAACAAGAGCCTCAATTGGAGATTTTAACCAGGCGGCCGGTAAGGCCAAGCATTGGGGAATTGCAGGAAAACCCCAGGGCCCGCAGCGCCAAACTCCGGGCCGGGGCAAAAATCGCAGCTGTTCTAAAGAGGGAAGTGGGTGAATAAATTTGGTTATGACCAGGGGTAATACTGCCATTAGCCATCGACAGGTTAAAACAAGCCCAAAAAGGCAGCCCAAAAGGGTTGGACGCCCGGGCCATCGACTACGGGTGGGGCCCATGGCCCTTTATGGTGTGGCGATTTGCCTGGCGGTAATGATCGCCCTTCTTTACCTCTCTCAATATGCTGTATTGGCCCATTTGAGCCTGCAAATTAACAATTTGCAGGAAAAAGTAGAGGCTTTGGAGCGGGAAAATTGCAATCTAGAACAACGGTCTGCCTATTTGGCCTCCCTGGATCGGGTGGAAAGAATTGCCCGCGAGGATCTGGGTATGGTTCCTTTTCAGGAAATAAGGTATTTGCCAAGGTTAAACACCAATGTGGAAATGGATACCAAAGTTGTAAAATCGGAGGAGGAAAGGGCTGTATCTAAGTTGGTCAATTGGATAAGGCCGAAAACCGCCCTGGCCGAAGGTTCTGAACAGTAGATTCATGGCGGCTTTTCAAGGAGGTAAACCCATGACTCCGTTGGTGGTTAAACGACGGATTGTAGGATTATTTCTTTTTATCGCCCTTAGCGTCTTAGCACTGGGAGGGCGTTTATTTTTCCTACAGGTACTGCAAAGTGATGATTATCAACAACAGGCCTTGGAAAATCGACTGCGGGAAATATACATCCAGCCCACCCGGGGGACAATTTATGACCGGGAAGGTAAGAAGCTGGCCTTTGATATTAGTGTCGATACGGTGGTTGCTAATCCGGCCCAGGTGGTGGATAAGGAATCAACTGCCCAGCGATTAGCAGAGGTGTTGGGGCTGGATGGCCAAGAGGTCTTGGAAAAGCTCTCACGCCATTCTGCCTTTGAGTGGGTTAAACGAAAAATTGATCCCGATGTGGCCCAGGAAGTTCGAGAGCTGGGTTTAGATGGTATTTATTTGTTGGAAGAAACAAAACGATATTATCCGGAAGGTGTAGTGGCAGCCCATCTCCTGGGTTTTGCCGGTATAGATAACCAGGGCTTAGAAGGGATAGAGGTAACATACGATGGGCAGCTCCGGGGTTCTTTGGGAAGGGTGTTGGGAGAATCAACTGCCCTGGGTACTGATATTCCCGGTGGCTTTAAGAAGTATATTCCCTCCCGAGATGGGCATAATCTTATTTTGACCATTGATAAAGTAATTCAGTATATCGTGGAACGGGAACTGGATCAAATAATGCTGGAATTTGGGGCCAAGTCGGCAATTATCATTGTAACTGATCCTTCTACTGGCGAGGTGCTGGCCATGGGCACAAGGCCCACTTATAATCCCAATGATCCCCTATCAGCACCGGATAATTGGCGTAATCTGGCTATTTGGTACAACTATGAACCGGGTTCTACTTTTAAGATCGTGACGGCGGCTGCAGCCTTGGAAGAAGGAGTTGTGTCAGAAAGTGACGGCTTCTTCTGTAAGGGGGCTATAACCGTTTCGGGTGCTACCATTAATTGTGTGGCAGCCCACGGCAGCCAAAGCCTGGCTGATGTGGTCAAAAACTCCTGTAATGTTGGCTTTGTTACCATTGGCCAACGGTTGGGCAAGGAAAGTCTGTATAAATATATCGAGGCTTTTGGCTTTGGTAAGCCCACGGGGGTTTCGCTTCCCGGCGAAGAAGGAGGGATTTTGCTCCCCAAAAATCAGGTGGGGCCAGTTGAACTGGCCAACAACGCCTTTGGGTATGGGGTTGCGGTAACTCCCATCCAGATGGTTTCCATGGCCGGGGCGGTGGCCAATGACGGTGTTTTACTCCAACCCCAGATAGTTAGGGAAGTACGTGATCATGAAGGTAATCTGGTTCAGGGCTTTAAACCTAAGCCCTTTGGGCAGGTTATATCCAAGGAAACGGCCCGGCAACTATCAGGCTATTTGCAGTTGGTGATTGCGGAGGGGACCGGGAGAAGTGCCGCTGTACCGGGTTATAATCTGGCTGGCAAAACGGGCACGGCGGAAAAACTTGAACAGGGCCATTATACCGGTGATAAACATGTAGCCTCTTTTCTTGGTTATGGGCCCGTGGATGACCCTAAATTGGCTATTCTGGTTGTGGTTGACGAACCCCAAGGGGCTTACTTCGGTAGCCTGGTGGCTGCCCCGGCTTTTAAGGCGGTAATGGCGGAGAGCTTACAATACCTGGGGGTTCCTCCGACAGAAAAGTCAACGGAAGAAGAAGAGGCTGAGGTTTATGTACCGGTACCTAATGTGGTAAATCTCCCCCTTTCGGAGGCAAAAACCATCCTAGGGGAGGCAGGTTTGGGAAACCGGCTGGAGAGGGAAGGAACCCTAATAATAGACCAAATGCCCCGGGCCGGGGCCAAGGTGGAAATGGGTACGGAGGTAATCTTATATCTGTGGGATGGGGAGGAACCTTTGCCTCAGCAAGATGAGGGCCAGGTAATGGTGCCCAACCTAAAAGGAAAAACTATACGGGAAGCGGCCCAAATTTTGAGCGACCTAGATTTATTGCTGCAGGCAGAGGGGACGGGTTTGGCTGTATGGCAGGACCCGGCGCCACTAACGGTTGTTTCTGTGGGAAGCTTGGTAGAGGTGAAGTTTGCGCCGCCCACCTCCTGAAAATAATAAAATGAAGGGTCCTAATGGCAGAGGTAGTTGACAAATAGTTGTCTAAAGGTAGTTTTTGTACCCCAGGCAGGAGAAAAAACTCTCTTCCAGAATTAAGGAGTAGCATTGATTGTAATGCCTATTTTTTCGACTAAAGGTGATATACTACTAAAAAGGCTTGCTAATGATTCTGGACAACGGACAAGGTAGATTATGGGAAGCAAGGAAAGGGTGGGAATGATGGAGTTAAAACCGGAAAAACTTTGGCGGGGATTGCAGATCGAAGAGTATTCCGGCGACCCGGATATTATCCCGGCCGGTTTTACCTATGATTCCAGGCGGGTTGTGCCGGGGGATTTTTTTGTATGTATTGAGGGTTTCCAACATGATGGCCATGATTTTATTTCGGAGGCGGTCGCGGGGGGGTGTGGGGGCGTAGTAGTGCAAAAGGATGTGCCTGTTCCCCCGGGTGTGAACAAGATTAGAGTTCCCAATACCCGCTTGGCTTTGGCGCACCTTTCTGCCGCTTTCTATGATCATCCTTCCCGGAAGTTGCGGCTCATTGGGGTAACGGGCACCAATGGTAAGACTACCACCACCCACCTCATTAACGCTATTCTGCGGGAGGCTGGTTATAAAACCGGCTTAATTGGGACCATACATAACCGTATCGGGGAGGAAATACTGCCGGTGGAGCGAACCACCCCCGAATCTTTGGATTTGCAAGAGCTCCTTTATCGTATGGTTAAGGCCGGGATTGATTATTGCGTCATGGAAGTTTCTTCCCATGCCTTAAGCCTGGGGCGGGTTGCCCGGTGTGATTTTGACATGGGGGTATTTACTAACATTTCTCAAGATCATTTGGATTTTCACCAGGACATGGATGAATATTTTAGGGCCAAGAAAAAACTATTCACCCAGTTGACCCTAGCTTCAGTTAAAACAGGGCCTAAAACTGCCATTATCAACATGGATGACCAAAGGGGGCGCGAAATTGCCGGCCATTGTCCTGTTTCTTGGCTGGGCTATGGGGTGGAAAGGGAGACTGACCTACAAGCAGTGGCAATTGATATTGGCCCCCGGGGGGCAAAATTCTCCGCCCGCAATAAGGGTAAGGCAGTTCCCATATCCATCAGCCTGACCGGCATGTTTAGTATCTATAATGCTTTGGCGGCGGCCGGTGCGGCCATTGCCGAGGGTATTTCTTTGGAATCAATTGCCAAGGCTTTGGCGGCGGTACCCGGGGTGGCGGGCCGTTTTGAAAGCATTGATGAGGGACAAGACTTCGGTGTTATCGTGGACTATGCCCATACTCCCGATGGGTTGGAAAACATTTTGCGGGCGGCCAATGAGTTTGTACCGGGGAGGAAGATTCTTGTCTTTGGCTGTGGTGGAGATAGGGACCGGACAAAGCGGCCTCTGATGGGGAAAATAGCCGTCACCCATGCGGATTATGTAGTGGTTACTTCCGATAATCCCCGCAGTGAAGACCCGGTGGCAATAATTGCTGATATTGAACCCGGGCTAAAAGAGGGTGGTAAATCTAATGGTGAGTATGAAATAATACCGGATCGGCGGCAGGCCATTGCAGCGGCCATCAGGATGGCTAGAAAAGGTGATATGGTTATTTTGGCGGGGAAAGGCCATGAGACCTACCAAATAATTGGTGAAGAGGTCCTCCCCTTTGATGATGGGGCCGTGGCGCGGGAGGTTTTAAGGGGGAAAAAGGAATGCTGACATTGCCTTTTACTGTTGGGGATGCCGTCCGGGTTACCGGTGGGGTACTATTGTCGGGTGACAGGGAGAAGGAAATCACAGGTATTTCCCTTGATTCACGACAGACAAAGCCGGGGGATTTATTCGTTGCCCTTAGGGGTGAACGGGTCGATGGGCATAGTTTTGTCCAGGATGCGCTAAAAAAGGGTGCAACGGCTGCTCTTATCCAACAGGAGGTTCTGATCGGGGAAAATACTGCCGTCCTGCAGGTGGATAATTGCCAAGAGACATTGTTGGAATTGGCAGCCTGGTATCGCCGCCGCTTTAATGCCGCTGCTGTTGCTATTACCGGCAGTACGGGAAAAACTACAGTAAAGGAAATGGTGGCGGCTGTTTTAACCCAGTCTTTTTGTGTACATAAAAATAAAGGAAATTACAATACAGAAATTGGCGTTCCCCTGACAATATTCGAACTGCGGCCAGAGCAAGATATTGCCGTCTTGGAAATGGGGATGCGGGGGCTGGGCCAAATTCGCCGCCTGGCCCAGGTAGCCGCCCCCGAGATCGGGGTCATAACAAATATCGGTTTAACCCACCTCGAGTTGCTGGAAACGGTTGAAAATATTGCCCGGGCCAAGGGCGAGCTCCTGGAGGAATTACCCGCCGCCGGGATAGCCATCCTGGATGGTGATGATCCAAGGCTACGGCAATTGGGCCGGGACTTTGCCGGGCGGGTTATTTTTTATGGCCTTGGGGATGGAAATGATTTCAGGGCTTTAAATATTCGCAGCCACAAAGAGCAGGGAATTAGTTTTACAGTTAGTACCCCCCAGGGGGCGGGGGAGATGGTATTACCCCTGCCGGGGCGCCATAATGCTGTAAATGCCTTGGCTGCACTGGCGGTGGGACACTGCTTTGGGATGGCACTTTCGGATATGGCCCCGGGGCTCAAAAAAATGCAGCCAGCTGCCATGCGCCTCAATATTTCTAAAACCCCGGCCGGGATAACAATTATCAATGATGCCTATAATGCCAACCCCACCTCTATGCAGAGTGGCCTTCTGACGCTGATGGAGCTGAAGGGGCCCGGACGGGCCGTTGCCGTATTGGGCGATATGTTGGAGCTGGGACCAGCTGCTGCCCAAGCCCATCGGGAAGTGGGGGGAATGGCAGCCGAGTTGGGGGTAGATTTACTATTAACTATAGGGACTTGGAAAGATGAAGTACTGGCCGGTGCCCGGGAAGGGGACATGTCCCGGGAGAATTGCCGGGCCTGGAGCAATAAAGAAGATCTAGTGGCCTTTTTACAAGAATGGCTAGGGCCCGGGGATGCGGTTTTGGTCAAGGCATCCCGGGGACTGCAATTGGAAGATATAGCTGCAGAATTAAGCCGCCTAGGTGATGATGTATCCGGAGGTTAGGATAATGTACAGCCAAATTATTTTCGCAGCCGTCAGTGCCTTTCTTCTTTGTACGGGCCTGGGGCCTTTAGCCATATTCTATTTGCAGCGGTTGAAGGTGGGCCAGAACATACGGGATCAGGGGCCCCGGCGACATCAAGCAAAGGCCGGAACACCGACCATGGGTGGTTTAGTAATTATTTTTGCCTTTACTTTAGCGACCCTGTATTTTGCCCCTAAAAATGCCTTTACCTTCTTGGCCCTGGGGTTTACCGTAGGCTATGGAATTTTGGGTTTTTGGGATGATTTTAAAAAAATAGCCCTGGACAATTCCCTGGGGTTGCGGGCCCGGGAAAAACTCTTGGGGCAATTCGGCTTAGCGGCTGTTTTGGCCTTGTGGGTAATGGGGCCGGCTGGGTTAGGGACCTGGATCCTCCTGCCTATTGTGGGGACCCGCCTGGAGCTGGGCTATTTGTATATACCCTTTGTACTGTTGCTGATTGTCTTTGTTTCCAATGCCGTCAATCTTACCGATGGCTTGGACGGTTTGGCCGCCGGGACTACTTCTATTGCCCTCTTGGCCTATATTCCCATTACCCTTGCCCAGGGGCGTTTGGAATTGGCTGTATTTGCCGGATCGGTGGCCGGTGCATGCCTGGGCTTTTTGTGGTTTAATAGCTACCCGGCCCAGATCTTTATGGGGGATACTGGCTCGCTGGCCCTGGGTGGTGCCTTGACCAGTATTGCAGTTTTAACCAAGACGGAATTGTGGCTGGTAATTATCGGCGGAATTTTCGTTTTGGAAGGGTTATCGGTCATTATCCAGGTAATTTTCTATAGACTTACAGGAGGAAGAGTATTTCGCATGAGTCCTATCCATCACCACTTTGAATTATCGGGCTGGCCGGAAAACCGGGTGGTGACCAGGTTTTGGATCATGGGGGTTGTTTTGGCCCTCTTTGGGATTGGGGTATGCTATTACTCCTGAGCCAGCACGGGCATGGGGGAAGGCAGTGAAGACAGATGGAGATAAATGGGGAGAAGGTTGTTGTCCTGGGGCTGGGTAAAAGTGGAATTGCGGCCGCCCGCTTTTTAAAGAGGCTGGGGGCCCGGGTTGTGGCTTCGGATGCCAAGCCCCAAGAGCAACTAAAGGGAATTAGATCCCTCGGGGAAGAGGGAATAGAGTTGGTTTTGGGGAAACATCCCCTGGAAATGCTTAGGGGTGCCGTCCTGGTGGTCGTGAGCCCGGGAGTTCCGGATTCAATACCTTTCCTCCAAGAAGCCCGCCGGAGGGGTATACAAATATGGAGTGAAATTGAATTAGCTTACCGCTTTTGCCAGGCTCCTTTTATTGCTATTACAGGTGCCAATGGCAAAACCACCACTACTGCTTGGCTGGGAGAGATGCTGGTGGCCGGGGGCAAAGAGGTGCTGGTGGCTGGCAATATCGGTATCCCCTTGACAGCTGAAGTTGAAAAGGCCAGGGCAGCCCACCTGCTGGTGGTGGAAGTATCCAGTTTTCAATTGGAGGGCATTAAAAAATTTCGCCCTTGGATGGCGGCATTACTAAACTTAACCGCCGATCACCTTGATCGTCATGGCAACTTTACTGCCTATGCTGCGGCTAAAGGGCGTATTTTTGCCAATCAGGGCCCGGATGATTATTGTATTTTAAATGCCGATGATGAGGAGGTACGGCGATTTAGCAAAAAGGTGCGGGGCCAGATCTACTGGTTTAGCAGCCATAGGGAGTTATCCCGGGGGGCATTTATCCGCCATGGAACCCTCATAATTCAAGACGGGGGGAATTGCTATGAGCTCTGTCCGGTTGAAAAGTTGGCCTTGCCGGGTGAACATAACCAGGAGAATGCCCTGGCGGCAGCTTTGATGGCCCATCTGGCCGGAGTGCCGGCCCGGGTCCTGGGCCATGTATTAAGAAACTTCTCCGGTGTGGCCCATCGTTGTGAAACCGTGGCGGAAATAGCCGGGATCCGCTTTGTAAATGATTCCAAAGGAACTAATCCAGAAGCAACTATCAGGGCCCTTGAGGCTTTCGGACAGCCAATTATTCTAATCGCGGGGGGGAGGGCCAAGGGAAGTGATTTTACCCAGCTGGCCCGGGTGATCAAAAAAAAGGTGAAAAAGGTGATTCTTTTGGGTGAGGCGGCTCCTCTGTTGCGCCAGGCATTGTCTAATGTGGGCTACCAAAGTGTACTTGAGGTTCCCTCCCTGGAGGCTGCCGTAGGTGAGGCTTTTGTTGGGGCCATCCCGGGGGATTGTATTCTTTTGTCACCGGCCTGTGCCAGTTGGGATATGTTTACTAGTTTTGAAGAGCGGGGAGAGGTTTTTAAGGAGCTAGTTGCACAGTTGGGGAGGGGAGCCGATGAAAAAAAAGCCTAGTGCCCCGGACTTTATCATTTTTTTTGCCGCTGTGACTTTATTGGGGGTTGGTGTCGTCATGGTTTTTAGTGCCAGTTCGGTGACGGCGGCTGGATTACGGGAAGATGCCTATTATTATTTAAAAAGGCAGGCCTTGTGGGCTGGTTTGGGCATCATTGCCATGGTAATCTTTATGAACATTAATTACAGGGTTTGGCGCCGGACCGGTAAGTTGGTTCTACTTATAACAATTATTATGCTGCTTTTGGTATTGGTACCAGAATTGGGCAAGGAAGGCCTAGGTGCCCGCCGCTGGTTAGAATTAGGGCCCATCAATGTGCAACCATCGGAGATTGCCAAGCTATCTCTGGTGATTTTTCTAGCCGGTTATCTGGCCAACAAAGGTGAGGGCATAAGGGAATTTTGGGAGGGCCTTTTTCCCGCCCTGATACTGATGGGGGGAACCTTTATCTTGATTTTGAAACAACCGGATCTAGGGACGGCGGCGGCCCTCACCGGGACCTTGGCTTTGATGCTGTTTTCTGCCGGAGCGAAATTTAGCCATTTGCTAGGACTTGGTCTGGTGGCCGCACCGGGAATATATTTGGCTATTGTTAGTAAAGAATATCGAGCCAGTCGTTTCCTATCCTTCCTGGATCCGGAGGCGGATCCCCTGGGTTCGGGATATCATCTTATCCAATCCCTTTATGCCCTGGGTTCCGGAGGTCCGGTGGGGTTGGGTTTAGGACGGAGCCGGCAAAAGTGGTATTATCTGCCGGAGCGCCATACGGATTTTATCTTTGCCATTATCGGGGAGGAATTAGGGTTTTTGGGGGCGGTTTTTGTCCTCTTGCTTTTTCTTCTTTTTGCCTGGCGCGGTTTTAGAATTGCCATCACTGCCCCAGACAATTTTGGCAGCCTCTTGGCGGTGGGGATTACCACCATGATCAGCTTACAGGCCCTTGTCAACATAGGGGTGGTAACTGGTTCTTTGCCCATCACTGGTATACCTCTTCCCCTCATAAGCTATGGAGGTTCTTCGCTTTTGCCTTCCCTGGCGGGGATTGGTATTCTTTTAAATATCTCCCGTTATAGTCAGATTAGTTGAGGGGGAATCTTAGTGCGTGTTTTATTTACCGGCGGCGGTACGGGGGGACACATATATCCTGCCCTTACCTTGGCGGCAGCTCTACAAAAAAGGAATTATTCCCTTCTTTATGTGGGCACAGCTGGGGGCTTAGAACAGGAACTTGTTCCCCGGTCTGGCCTTACCCTGCGTACTATTTCAGTATCCGGCCTTGAACGGCGCTTTACCTATAAGAACCTAGTGGCATTTTTCCGTTTGACCAAAGGTCTTTGCCAGGCCTATCAAATATTAAGGGAATTTGGCCCCCAGGTGGTTGTAGGCACCGGTGGTTATGTAAGTGTACCGGTTGTTTTTATAGCTTCCCGGCTGGGGGTACCGACATTGATCCATGAACAGAATGCTCTACCCGGATTGGCAAACCGCTTTCTCTCTCGTTTTGTCCGGATGGTTGCGGTGACCTATGAAGAATCGCGGCACTATTTTCCCCGGGCCGATCACCTGATGGTGACTGGCAATCCCGTGCGGGAGGAAATATTAAACCTAACCCGTAAGGAGGGGAGAATTAGCCTCGGCATCGAGGAAGGGAAACAGTTGCTTCTGGTCTTTGGGGGCAGCAGGGGAGCCCGTCCCATCAATGAGGCCATGCTAAAGGCCCTTCCAATCCTAGGGGAGCAGCCGGGGCTATTCATCTATTTTATTACCGGCGCCAAGGATTATGAATATGTGCGGCAAAGATTAGGCCCGGGCATAGGAAAGGAAAATATGGGAAATATTATAATTGAACCCTATTTGTATGATATGCCGGCCGGCTTGGCTGCCGCCGATCTGGTGGTGGCCCGGGCCGGGGCAACTACATTGGCAGAACTCACTGCCCGGGGTATTCCTGCTGTCCTCATTCCGTCACCATATGTCACTGGCAATCACCAGGAAAAAAACGCCAGATTATTGGAGCGGCAGGGGGCAGCTGTTGTAATGCCGGAAAAGAAACTCACAGGCCCTTCCCTGGCTGAGAAGGCCAGGGAAATCTTACAAAACCCTCCTTTACTTCAACAAATGAGGAAAAATAGCTATAATCTTGGTAAAAGGGAGGCCAGGGAAGAGCTGCTGTCACTTATTTATAAGCTGGCCCTTGAGAACAAGGGGGGCTGAGGGAGCAAATCTCTTGTGTAACACTTCCCATTCCCTGGGCATAACATGGTGATACATGGTCCATTCCTTATAACATTCATTCTACTATTTTGTGGGGAGGAGATGACAAAGGTGCTATGTCCGGAAGGTCATATTCATTTCGTGGGAATTGGCGGTGCAGGTATGAGTGCCATTGCCAAGGTATTATTAGAAATGGGTTATACTATTAGTGGGTCTGATATAAAACCCTCCGGTACTACTAAACGCTTGGGGGATATGGGCGCAGTTATCCATATTGGCCATAGGAAAGAAAACCTCAACTCCCCGGATTTACTTGTAGTTTCCTCTGCAATTCCGGGAGCTAATGTGGAAGTGGTAACTGCCCAGGAATTAGGGATACCTGTACTTCAGAGGGGCGAAATGCTTGCCCACCTGATGGATATGAAACAAGGTATTGCTGTGGCAGGCAGTCATGGTAAGACAACGACTACTTCGATGATATCATTGTTGTTGGAAAAAAACGGCCTGGACCCCACGGTCCTCATTGGCGGTGAACTAAATGATATCGGTGGCAATGCCAAGCTGGGTAACGGAGAATATTTAGTTGCAGAGGCAGATGAAAGTGATGGCTCTTTCCTTCGTTTAAACCCTAGGATTGCCGTGGTTACCAACATTGAAAATGAGCACTTAGATTATTATGGTACTGAAGAAAAAATAGTTGAGGCCTTTGCCAGCTTTATGGCGGCGGTGAAGGAAGAAGGGTTTGCAGTACTATGCACAGATAGTTATTATATGAAGAATATTACCAGTGCTTGCAAGGCGCGGATTATCACCTATGCCCTCCACAACCAAGATGCCGACCTGACGGCCCGGAATATCACCGTCTCCGGAATGGGCTCTAAATGTAGTGTCTATGATAAGGATGGGGAATTGGGGGAATTGGTCCTTAATGTCCCGGGGGAATATAATATTGCCAACAGTTTGGCTGCGGTTGCCATTGGATTAGAATTGGGCCTTTCCTTTCCCCAAATATCCGGGGCTTTGAAAACCTTCGGGGGAGTCCACCGGCGTTTTGAATTGATTGGGGAAGTCGATGGGATTAGTATAGTGGATGATTATGGGCACCATCCCACAGAGATTTCCGCCACCCTTAGGGCGGCTAGACAGGGTAATTTCAATCGAATTATTGCTGTTTTCCAACCCCATCGGTACACGAGGACCAAGTTTCTTTATAAGGAGTTTGGTCGAGCCTTTGCTGATGCCGATGAGGTGATAGTCACGGATATATATTCTGCCGGTGAAAAACCCCTTCCGGGGATCACCGGGGCCCTTATCGCCCAAAATATCGTCGATCCGGAACATAAGAAAGTAAAATTTATGGCTGATATGGATTCTGTACCCCGTTATCTAGGGGGGAGGGTAAAAAAGGGTGACTTGGTGTTGACCCTAGGGGCTGGTGATGTGTGGAAGATGGGTAAAAAACTTGTTGAGTATTTGCAAGCATAGTGGTGGCCTATTGGCAGTTATTTCTAGTACCGGGCAATGTGTGGGGGGAATGCAGTGGCTAAGAAGGGAGGAGAAGTAATACCATTTAAACCGCGCCGGAGGGGCCCGGTAGTATTGCGCTGGCTCCTTACGGTGGGTATTCTTACTCTACTGGTGGGGATATCATTATTACATATTCCTATTTTTACCCTCCGGGAGATAGAGGTTGTGGGTAATGCAAGTTTGAGCACTGAGGATGTGATCCGCCTGTCGACATTGGAAGTGGGTACAAATCTCTTCCGCCTGAGGACAGGGCAGCTGCGGGAATGGCTCAAGGTTTCCCCCTGGGTAAAGGAGGTTTCCATAAGGAGGGTTTTGCCGGATAAACTATCTATAGAGATAGAGGAAAGGGTGCCTTATTTCCTGGTTCCCTACTACACATCTTTTTTAGAAGTGGCCGCCGATGGCACTATTCTCTGTCCCGCTAGTGCTGATTTAAAGGATGTCCCATTGCCGATCCTGACGGGTTTGAAAATAGAAGACCCTGTGCTGCCCGGGCAATCTCTGCATTGCCGGGAGTGGGACAGCCTCATCAGTGTCATGGAGGGTATTCCATCTGATTTTCCCCTAGTAATTGTGGAGGTGCATTTATCACGTGATAAGGAGTTGGTGTTTTATACCAGTGAAGGTATCCAAATTCTATTTGGACAAGCCGTTGACATTGCACAAAAGATTGCTTTAATACATAATACTTGCCAGGAAATAGATGACCCCCTGCAGACGATCAATGTGCGAAGTGGGGAAAGGGTCCATGTATTACTAAAACAATATGGTTCTGAAACCAGGGGGGACTTTTCTCCTGATCTTGGCAAAAATAATACTTAAAAAAAGGAAAACTTTTGCTGGTGTTGAATTACCAGGTAACGACTACATTAGCCAAGGGCAATCTATCTTTTATTTGCTTAGATAATAATGATGGGTTTGGCAGGTACTAATGATAAGGGAGGGAAGGGGTTATGTTGGAATTTGAAATTGAAATGGAAAATTACGCCGAAATCAAGGTGGTTGGTGTGGGCGGTGGAGGCAATAATGCCATCAACCGGATGATAGCGGCTAACCTCAAGGGAGTAGATTTTCTTTCGGTAAACACCGATGCCCAAGCACTATTACTATCTGATGCCAATCAAAAAATTCAAATTGGGGAAAAATTGACCAAGGGACTGGGGGCCGGGGCTGATCCGGAGATTGGCAAAAAGGCGGCAGAAGAAAGTAGGGAGAAGCTGCAACAAGCCCTGTTAGGTGCCGATATGGTTTTTATAACTGCCGGAATGGGGGGAGGGACTGGAACCGGGGCCTGTCCCATCGTCGCCGAGTTGGCCAAGGAAGTGGGTGCACTGACGGTGGGTGTTGTGACCAAACCCTTTACCTTTGAGGGAAGAAGAAGGCAGGTTCAATCTGAAAAAGGTATTGCAGATTTGAAGGAAAAGGTAGATACTTTGATTATTATCCCCAATGATCGTCTCTTGACGGTGGTGGATAAGAAAACATCTATTATTGAGGCCTTTCGGGTTGCCGACGATGTTTTGCGCCAAGGGGTTCAGGGAATATCTGATCTCATCGCCGTACCCGGTCTAATAAATCTTGATTTTGCCGATGTCAAGACTATAATGCATAATACCGGTTCTGCCCTTATGGGAATAGGGAGGGCCAATGGTGAAACCAGGGCTGCGGAAGCGGCCAAGATGGCCATCTCCAGCCCCCTCCTGGAGACTTCTATTGATGGTGCCAAGGGGGTCCTTTTGAATATTACCGGCGGTGAAAGCCTGGGGCTTTTTGAGGTTAATGAGGCGGCCGAAATCATTGCCAATGCCGCCGATCCCGATGCTAATATTATCTTTGGGGCGGTGATTGACGAATCCCTAGAAGAAGAGATTAAGATAACTGTTATTGCAACAGGATTCGAACAACGGTTAGCAAAGGGAAAAAGTATGGATGGCTTAGATATTAAATCCTTTGCCAATGACACTTTGGACATTCCAGCTTTTTTACGGCGGAAATAGGGGCTGGATCTGGATGTAAACTAATTGACTTCCGCGATGGCAGATTGACCCCTGCCAGGGGTTTTAATAGGGATATTATTCAATATTACTGCCGGTATCTCCGGTATTATCCTTCTATGCTCATTTAAAATGAAGGGGGCCTAGTTTGCCGGGGAGATATGATTTGTTCGTAGAAAGAAGCCGGGTGGGGTAAAAACGCCCCGCTTTTTTTATTTCCCTTTATTCCCCTTCTGACAAATTTCTGCGGCCGGGGATATTATAATGGGCATACCCCGGATGTGTATTTCATAGACATAATGGGAGGAAGTAGTATTTTTATAATTTATGTTCCCGGGGAAATCTAAGGGGTGGGGAATTTGCACTATGTTTATGTAGACTTGTTATTCTTAATAAATTTCATCATGAACTATATATTGCTACATCTAACGGCCACCCTGAGCCAAGTCCGATATACTCCCTGGCATTTGGGGGCCGGTTCTTTATTAGGGGGTATCTATGCCCTGTCTGTTCTTTTGTTTTCTCTCCCTTGGTTGCAGGGGCCTCTGGTGAAGATACTTGTTTCACTAGTTATGATAGTTATCTCCCTCGGCCTGACACCGTGGTTGAATTTACTGCGGCGCCTGGCCTACTTCTATTTTTTCTCTTTCCTTATCGGGGGGGCGGCGCTCTTTTTTTTATATTTTGTGCAAACAAGCCCGAAAAACATTTCCTGTTGGTCTCTATTTGCTGCCGTTGCCGTGGCTACGGGTCTAGGTTATCTGGTGTGGGATCATCATATTCGATATAAGTGGGGGCAGAATAATATAATGACAAGGCTGCGTTTTGATACTACTTGGGTGCAAGTGCTGGCTTTGGTGGATACAGGAAACCGATTGTGTGATCCCTGGAGTCTAAACCCTATTATTATAATGGAGGTCAGGGCAATTATTGCAGTTCTACCTCCGGAATTACAAACAATGTATAAGCAGGGTGAGGTGGATTTTGGGGGGATTGCCGCCTTGGCGGATACGGGGTGGGCAAGGCGCTGTCGGATAATTCCCTTTTCAAGCTTGGGACGGGAAAAGGGATTGCTTTTGGGTATTCGCCCCGATGAGGTTCGTTTTTTTATCCAAAACCGTTGGAAACCGAGTAAACCAACATTAATTGGTGTGGCCAACCAGGACTTTCCAGGTAATTATCAGGCTTTAGTACCCCCATCTCTTTTTTAGCAATGAATATTGGAGGTGATAGCAGGGAAAAGGCTTTGAGAATAAAAAAACAGAGGAGGGAAGGGTGCTGTGAGGATAGGATTGCGGTTAAGGTTGTCCTGGCATCTTTTGGTGGGCCGATTGATTCAGTTTTTTGAACTGGCAGGTGCCCTTTATTATATAGGCAGCAGTGAAACATTACCTCCCCCACTGAGCAGTGCAGAGGAATATTTCTTATTGAATCGCCTGGAGCAGGGTGAGAAGGAAGTAAAAAGCACCTTGATCGAACGTAACTTACGCCTTGTGGTTTACATAGCACGGAAATTTGATAATACCGGGATTTGTGTTGAGGATTTGGTGTCCATCGGGACCATCGGCTTAATAAAGGCCGTGAACACCTTTGACCCCGGAAAAAAAATCAAGCTGGCGACCTACGCTTCCCGCTGCATCGAAAATGAGATTTTGATGTATCTGAGGCGCAACAATAAGCTGCGATCGGAGGTGTCCTTTGATGAGCCCCTGAATATTGATTGGAATGGCAATGAATTGTTACTTTCGGACGTCCTGGGCACCGAGGGTGATATTATCTATAAAATTATCGAAGAAGAAGTGGACCGGGAGCTCCTTTACACTGCCCTGGAGAGATTAAATGGCCGGGAGAAGAAAATCATCGAACTGCGTTTTGGCCTAAAGGGTGAAAAAGAAAAAACTCAAAAGGAGGTTGCCGATGTCTTGGGTATTTCCCAATCTTATATATCCCGCCTGGAAAAGCGGATTCTCTGCCGCCTTCGCAAGGAAATAAGAAGAATGGAATAGGTAATTTTCATATGCCCTAATGGTTTTTTGCTGATTTAAAGTTTCTATTCATGTTGAATTTAAATAGCTAAAATGACTAAAAAAGAAAATAATTGGTGATATCTTCTCTGAAGTATAAAAATAAGTATGTGGGCAATACTTCTTAATGACAAAAGTAATCAGCGGCAAAGGCAAAGGAGATACCTGGATGCTGCTCAACAAAGTTGAAATTTGTGGTGTAAATACTGCTAAATTGCCCGTGCTCTCCAACAGCAAAATGCGGGAACTCCTTTTAGCCATGCAAAATGGAGACACCAGTGCCCGGGAGAAGTTGGTCAATGGTAATCTTCGTCTAGTTTTGAGCGTGATCCAACGTTTTAATAACCGGGGTGAATATGTGGATGACTTGTTTCAGGTGGGCTGTATCGGGCTGATGAAGGCCATAGATAATTTTGATCTCGATCAAAATGTAAAGTTTTCCACCTATGCTGTGCCGATGATCATAGGTGAGATCAGGCGTTACCTAAGGGATAATAACCCCATTCGGGTAAGCAGGTCACTGCGGGATATTGCCTACAAGGCATTGCAGGTACGGGACAATTTGATCAAGAAATGTTCCCGGGAACCCAGTATCACCGAAGTTGCCCGGGAGTTGGAACTACCCCGGGAAGAAATTGTCTTTGCTTTGGATGCCATTCAGGAACCAATTTCCCTTTTTGAGCCCATTTATCACGATGGTGGTGACCCGATTTTTGTTATGGATCAGATTAGTGATGAAAACAACCAGGATGCCAACTGGTTGGAAGGGATAGCAGTTCGGGAGGCATTGCGGAAGTTAAAACAAAGGGAACGGCTTATCCTCACCCTCCGTTTTTTTGAAGGTAAAACCCAAATGGAGGTAGCTGATGAAATTGGCATTTCCCAGGCCCAGGTTTCAAGATTAGAAAAGGCAGCACTGTTACGCCTAAGGAAGCACATTTAAATTGGAGGTGAAGGTCATTGCGATTTACGAAATTATTGATCGGACTGTCTTTGTTAATTACCTTGGGGATGCTGGTGCCACAACCCTTTGGTGCCGCAAAGGCCATAAAGGCCTATAATACGGAAAACCTAGTCCAATTAAAAGCTGTTACCGCTGAAGATGATGCTGTTTTTGAGGAAAAAAATCTGCTAAAGCCCTTCCATTCTGGGCCCTACCGCTGCGAAAATCTGAACTTGACCCTATTGGAACCACCCCCATGTTGAGGAGTATAAAATACAGAGTGTTTAAGCCCTAGGATTTTCTCCGGGGCTTTTTTCTTTTTAGGCTATTTTTGTGCACAGGCACTTTTTCGATTCATATATATATAGAGGGAGCACTAATGCCTTGAGGGGGTGGGAAGATGGTGAGGATATCGGACTTGAAACTGCGGGAAGTGGTCAATGTTCTGGACGGGAAACGTATGGGGACCATTAATGATATTGATGTGGATGTTGAAGAAGGAAGGTTGAATGCCTTGATCGTACCGGGCACACCCCGGCTGTTTGGATTATTTGGCAAGAATGACGATTTGGTTATACCTTGGGAAAAGATAAAAAAGATTGGAGTTGATGTTATATTGGTAGAGGTTTATACATCAACGGAACCCAGGCATAAATAAAAATGCCTTTGACATTCATTTAGGTTGTTTGCGGGGTTTTAATTGTGTTTGCCCTGGCCTTTATACTATAATATGGGAAGGAAGGGGGACTCCCCCCGGTTCTGGTGGGGGGGTGAACAAGAGTTGCATTGTCGTATTTATTTGCAATATAGCAACTTCCCCATTGCAACATAACATAATCTGGAAGCAGATAGGCACCTGGGAGGAAGTAATGAGAGGAAATTTTGAACTGATTAAATCTGGCGAATTGCAATATTTAACAATACCGGCCTTTACCGCTACGGGGTTGGTCACCCATGCTATCAGCACCCGTAAAGGGGGTGTAAGTACCGGGGATTACTCCACCCTAAATCTGGGTCTGGGGAAAAACGATGGCCGCAAAAATGTACTTGAAAATCGGCGGCGATTTTTGCAAGCACTGGATTTGGACCTGGCCTTATTAGTTGCCGGAAGGCAAAACCATGGCAGCAGGGTGGCAGTGGTGACGGAAAAGGAACGGGGTCGGGGTAATTGTTCCTATGATAAGGGCCTTCCCGGGATAGATGCTATGGTAACTGACAGGCAAGGTGTAGTATTGAGCATTTACTTTGCCGATTGTGTTCCCCTACTTTTTCTGGATCCTCTAGGGAGGGCCATTGGTGTAGCCCATGCCGGTTGGAGGGGGACCCTGGCCGGTATTGGGCCAAAGACATTGGCCTGCATGCAAAGGGAATATGGAACCGAGGTCCCCCATTGTCTGGCCGGGATTGGTCCCTCCATCGGGCCTTGCTGTTATGAGGTTGGCCAACAGGTATTGGGGCCTTTGCGGAGGTTCTTTCCGGACTGGCGTACATATGTTGTTCCCATTGGGGGAGGGAAATATTATCTAGATCTTTGGGAACTAAACCGCCAGCAATTGCTGGCTGCCGGAGTAAGGGAGAAAAATATTTTTATCGGCAACCTTTGCACGGCCTGCAACGAAAAAATGTTTTTCTCTTATCGAGCCCATGGGGGCCATACTGGTAGCTTGGCAGCAGTCCTAACCTTAAAATGAAATCCCGCGGGTATGCACGATAGTGCCGGTGTTTTACTAGCATTGGCAGGATTTGCAGTACTAATGTGGAAACAAATAGAACAAGGTTCATAATAAGTTCCTCCTGCGAAGGGAAGGGTTTTCCTTGTATGTGGGCCGCAACTCTTACCGGAAAAGGGCTAAAGGGCTGGGTCCTGGAGCCGGCCGAAATTTACTTTGGGTTTTGTCCCTTTTTTTTATCCTCTGGGCCGGGGTGGCTTGGGGAAGGGACAAGCTGCTGCAGTATAATATAGAAACTGTTATTGTGGAAGAGGGTTTTGTCGAGGGAAGATGCTGTGGAACCGGGTTGCTTTTTACAGAAGAACTGATTTTAACCTCACCCCAAGATGGTATCTTTCAGCCCCTGGTGGCAGAAGGAGAACGGGTTCCGGCTGGTATGAGCATTGCCCAAGTGGTGACCGTTCCCGACTTGGAGCAAACTGTTGCTAGTCTGGGGAAGGTCAAGGAACGATTGGAGGAATTACAGGAAGAAAATGATATTGGAAGGGCTGCCATGGAGGAGTTGGTTGCAACACAGACTGTACGGCTTTCTGATAAAATACAGGAGCTTAAGAAAAACTTGCGTGCCGGACAGGCCCTTCAAACTCCGGCAATTGCAGAAGACCTAAAGGTTTTATTGGCAGAACGGCAAAGACTTTTGGCGGAATTGGCCCAACACCGGCATTTTTCCCAGGAGGAGAAGGAAACCTGGCTGCAGGAACAAGAGAGGTTGGAGGGATTGCTTAGGTCTGCTACAGTTTCCATTGAAGCACCGGCAGCGGGTGTTGTGTCATTTTACCTGTTCGGAGCCGGGGAGAGATTCACTTTGGGTAAAATGCAGGAGGCTGGGGTTTCTGAATTTGTGGCCTGGGAAAAGCTTGAGACTATTCCTCAAGCTAGCAAAGCGGGTGATAGGGTAAAGGCGGGCCACCCCATCCTACGCCTAGTAGATAATTTTAACCTAAATTTAGCAGTGGTTTTGCCATCGGAAGATATACGGCTGCTGGAAAACAAAAGGACCGGCACCATAATTTTTCCGGAATTAGGACAGTGGGAAATTGATTGTCCGGTGGTTTCTTCTAATATCGAAGCTGATACAGGTGTTATTATATACAAACTTGCTGCCTATAGGCCCGAGCTATTGAGACAGAGGAAATTATCCGTTCAAATAGTGGGGGGACGGTATCAAGGTTTGGTTATTCCCAGGAGGGCACTGATAAAACAGGAGCAAGGGGTGGGTGTCTACATCAAACAGAAACAAAGGGTAGTTTTTCAACCGCTTGAGGTGTTGGGGGGAAATGAGGATATGGTGGTGGTGGAGGGCATTTCCCCCTATGAGGAGGTTATCAGCAATACTGCCTGGGTCCAGGAGGGCCAAATGATTAGATGATAAATAGTATCATGAAATGCTGAAAGTGGATAATCTGTATTTCCCCCATGAAATTGCAATGTGTTAATGTTTAATCAGAACCCGGTCCGGGAAGGAGAGGAATGAAATGGAGGATATAGCGGATAATATTACCCAGGTGAGACGGAAAATTGCAACTGCCGCCGCCCGCCGGGGAGAGGAGCCAGGGAATATTACAGTGGTCGGTGTGAGTAAAAATGTGCCTGTGAAAAGGATGAATGCTGCCATCCGGGCTGGCATTACCGATATTGGCGAAAATAGGGTCCAGGAAGCATTGAAAAAGTACTTTGATGTGGAACCGGTCAGCTGGCATTTTATTGGTCACCTGCAGAGAAATAAAGTAAAAGATGTACTCACCCGTTTTGATTTGATCCATTCCCTTGA
Organism: Bacillota bacterium; assembly: GCA_012523785.1. Taxonomy (GTDB): domain Bacteria; phylum Bacillota; class DTU030; order DTU030; family DTU030; genus JAAYTH01. The sequence continues at coordinate 23,887 of JAAYTH010000031.1, forward strand.
TAGAATTTCCCTGGCAAAAGAAATACAAAAGCGGGCGGCCCGGCTGGAAATGGTTGTTCCCTGCCTGGTGCAGGTAAATGTTGCTGGTGAGGAAAGTAAATTCGGTATATCTCCCGCTGAATTGAAGGTTTTTCTGCAGCAGATAGTATCATTTCCTAATATAAAAGTCTGTGGGCTTATGACCATAGCACCTTATTGCACCGATGCGGAAAAAGTACGGCCCATATTCCGCCGGCTGCGGGAAATGTTTGAGGATGAGGACTACCCGGCCGGGGTATCGATGCAGTTTCTTTCCATGGGTATGAGTGGTGATTTTGAAGTAGCGGTGGAGGAGGGTGCCAATATGGTCCGTATTGGCACTGCAATTTTTGGCCGTCGGGCTGACAGCGATAAATAAAGGGAGGGCTCTTAAATGGCAGCAACTCTTATGGACCGGTTTTTACGTTTTATTGGATTTGAGGAGATCCCACTGGAGGAAGATGTATCTGTCAGGCCGGAAATGGAGTTAGTTAAAGGCAGAAAAAAAGGGAAGGTGATCAGCTTGCATAACCAGACCCGGATGCGAGTAGTGGTCGTGGAGCCTATTTCTTTTAAAGATGCGAAACGAGTTGTGGATCACCTAAAGGAAAGGCAGCCGGTTGTCCTCAACCTGGAGGATACCGAGGAGGAATTATGCCAACGGATAATTGATTTTGTCAGTGGAGCCACCTTCGCCGCCGATGGCGGGGTTCAGAAGGTAGGCGAAGGTATATTTCTTTTTACCCCCAACAATGTCGATATTGCCACAGAGGAAGGGAAACATACCCTTGATGATGGGCGGTTTCCGTGGGTTAAGTAAACAGGAGGGTGAAATGTGATGCCAATTGGGGAAAAACGCCTCGGTTTTATCGGTGCCGGTGCCATGGGGAGTGCCCTAATGAAGGGTGTTTTAGAAAGAGGAATTTTGCCAGCGGCCCAGGTTTATGTCAGTGATCCCGATGGGGAGCGGGTGAAACTCCTAGTATCACAGTTAGGCATCAATTCGGTACAGGGCAATGAAGAACTGGTAAAAGAAGTCGATGTGGTTGTTCTGGCGGTTAAACCCCAAATTATCACCACGGTGCTGGAGGAATTAAAGGGGAAATGGTCCAGCAGTCAGTTGGTCATTTCCATCGCCGCCGGGATAACCCTAGGAAAATTGGAAGGGCTCCTAGGGGATATTCCGGTTGCCAGGGTAATGCCGAATACACCTTGCCTGGTGGGGGCCGGGGCGGCGGGTATTGCCTTGGGGGGTTTTGCGACCCCTGAGCATGGGCAGCTGGCGCAGGAAATCTTTGCTGCCGTGGGTGAAGCCTTTTTATTGCCGGAGGAACTCCTGGATGCCGTTACCGGATTGAGTGGTTCCGGGCCGGCCTATTGTTATCTATTTATTGAGGCTCTGGCCGATGCCGGTGTAAGGGAGGGGCTGCCGAGAAAGGTTGCCCAACGGCTTGCTGCCATGACCCTTAAGGGATCTGCCCAAATGGTTTTGGATACCAATAAACATCCGGGGGAACTTAAAGACATGGTTACTTCCCCGGCCGGGACCACCATCGAGGCGGTGTCTTTCCTGGAGGATAGGGCCTTTAGAGGTACTGTTATGGCCGCCGTTAGAAATGCCGCCCGCAGGTCACGGGAAATGGGGGAATAAAGGGAGTTGTTATGGGGAAATTGCTATGGGGGGTCAGGATTCTCACAGGGGGTGAATGCCTTGGCTTTGACACCACTGGATATTGAAAAGAAGGAGTTTAAGCGTACATTCCGGGGTTATAGTGAGGTGGAGGTTGATGAGTTTTTAGATCTTATAATAAATGATTATGAAGTATTGTATCGGGAGAATATGGATTATAAGGACCGGAATCAGCACCTGCAGGAGCAGTTGGAACAATACCAACGCTTGGAAGACACCCTGAAAAATACTCTGGTTATGGCCCAACAGACGGCGGAGGAGGCAAAGGATAATGCTCACCGGGAGGTTGAACTCATAATTAAGGAGGCCCAGGACAGGGCGGCGGCAATAGTTGCTGAAGCCCAAGATCGGGTACAGGAAATTCTGGGAGATTTTCAGGAAACCAAGCAGGAATTAAAGGTATTTCAAAGTAAGGTGAAGGTCCTGCTGGAAGCCCAAACTGAAATTTTGCAGGAGCTGGAGGAGGAACTGAAATAATTCAAAATTTCCGGATGTTGTCGCCGAGGCTTCCTTATGTTATAATAGGACAGTCAGTATGGCCCTTAGAATTAGAAATAGAGGTGAACAAGATGAAAAAAGGTATTCATCCGGAATATCACCGCACTAAAATAACTTGTGCCTGTGGCGCCACCTTTGACACCGGCTCCACCAAAAAAGACCTTAGGGTTGAGATCTGTTCCCGCTGTCATCCCCTCTTTACGGGTCAGCAGAAGATCGTCGACAGTGGGGGAAGGGTTGATAGATTCCGGAGAAAATATGGTCTTTCCGAATAGCAACTTACGGGCGGAGATGTTTTGTTTATTTATGGGGAGGGTGCTTGTATCCCATCTCTGTACTGGCTAAAATAAGGCATTGACCAGGGGGGAAAGTAACTTCTATTCCCCTTTTTTCGCTGCCCAAGACTTCTATCATAAAAACTGTGGCTGGGTTTTTTGCGATTAGGGGAGGAGGCTGGCTTGTGGGCAAGAAATATTATGGCGGGCAAGCGGTGATTGAGGGTGTAATGATGCGGGGGAAGGAAACAGCTGCAGTTGCCGTCCGCAAGCCCAACCAGGAAATTGTCGTGCATAAACTCAATGTCTACCCGGCGGCCAAGCGCTGGCCGGCCCTAAAGTTACCCATATTGCGTGGGATGGTGGCATTGGTCGAATCTTTAACCATCGGCATGGGTGCCCTGACTTATTCCGCCAACCAAGCGGTGGAAGAAGGGGAGGAGAAACTCAACGCCAAGGAAATGGCCCTTTCGATGGTTATTGCCCTGGTGGTGGGAGTTGGCCTCTTTATCGTGCTGCCAACGGTTTTGGTGCGCCTTTTGCGCTTCAAAGAAGTAGAGGGTATCCAAATTGTGTACATGAACCTTCTGGAGGGTGGAATACGTATCGGGATTTTCCTCCTTTATATAATAGGAATATCCCTCCTCGAGGATGTGCAGCGTTTTTTTGAATACCATGGTGCTGAACACAAGGTAATTCATGCCTTTGAAGCGGGCAAACCCTTGGAAACTGACCAGATCCTGGCTATGAGCTCCTTACATCCCCGTTGTGGGACGGCATTTTTACTCTATGTCATGGTTGTCAGTATTTTAGTTTTTTCCTTCCTAGGTTGGCAGAATATATTTATGCGGATTCTATCCCGCCTGGCTTTTTTACCCCTGGTGGCCGGATTGGCTTATGAGTTGATACGTTGGGGTGGAAGTATAAAGTCACCTTTACTGGGTTTGCTCCTGGCACCAGGTCTTTTCTTGCAACGTTTAACTACCAGGGATCCCGACCCTAAACAGATTGAAGTAGCGGTCCGGGCCCTAAAAGAGGTACTGGCCGAGGAGGAATAATGACGAGATGAATGTACTTTTTGACCTTTTTTACACCTTTTTTAAAATTGGCCTTTTTACCATCGGTGGCGGTTATGCCATGATACCTTTGATAGAAAAAGAGGTCGTTGAAACTCATACCTGGCTTACAATGGAAGAATTTATGGATGTTTTAGCAATTGCTGAGATGACCCCGGGGCCCATTGCCGTCAATACTGCTACCTTTGTTGGTTATCGTTTGGCCAAGATCCCCGGTGCTTTGATTGGCACCTTGGGGGTAATCTTACCATCCCTGATCATCATTACTATAATCGCTGCTTATTTTGCCCATTCCAATGTGCCGGGGCTCCCCCGGGTAAAGGGGGCATTTTTAGCCCTCCGGCCCGCTGTAGTTGGGTTAATTGCCTCGGCGGTATACAAGCTGGGGAATAGAGGAATCATTGACCTTAGATCAGGAATTGTTGCTGCAATCGTCTTTGGTATATTTACCTATAGCGGCATTCACCCTATATATATTCTTCTCCTTACGGGGACCTTGGGGGCCTTGTTTTTTACCTAAATTCCCCAGATAATTGAAGAAATTGCAGGTTTGTTTTCCGGGGATGGTGAATGTATGCTCTGGGGGATAGGGAAAATGGTTTTTATTGTTTGTCCCCACAGTTTTCCCCGGGGCTATAAAGTGGTTAGGGGTGATTGAAAATGTTGGAAAAATTGGCGGAAATGGAAGTGCGCTATAAGGAACTAAGCCTCCTGCTGGCTGATCCCGAGGTTATTGCTAACCAGGCGGAATGGCAAAAACTCGTTAAAGATCATGCAGGCCTGCAGGAAATAGTCAGTACTTACCGTTCATATAAAGGGGTTCTGGAGGAGATAGGGGATAATCAAGAATTACTTGGGGATGAACTGGAGGCTGAATTTCGCCAACTGGTGGAGGAGGAACTTGAGGATTTGCTTGAAAAGAAAGAACACTTGGAAGAGGAACTTCAATTGCTGCTGCTTCCCAAGGACCCTAATGATGATAAGAACGTGATAGTGGAGATTCGCTCCGGGGCCGGGGGGGAGGAGGCTGCCCTCTTTGCCGGTGACCTTTATCGCATGTACTCCCGCTATGCTGAATCGCAGCGCTGGAAGACGGATATTATTGACGCCAGTCCCACTGATATCGGGGGCTTTAAGGAGATCATCTTTGTGCTGGAAGGAAAGGGGGCCTATAGCCGACTCAAGTATGAGAGTGGGGTGCATCGGGTGCAGCGTATTCCTACTACTGAATCCGGAGGTAGAATCCATACTTCGACGGTGACGGTAGCAGTTCTGCCCGAGGCGGAGGAGGTGGAAGTAGAGATAAATCCCAATGAATTGCGGATAGACACCTTTTGTTCCAGCGGCCCCGGGGGGCAAAGTGTAAATACTACTTATTCAGCCGTCCGCATTACCCACCTGCCCACCGGGTTGGTAGTATCCTGCCAGGATGAAAAATCCCAGCATAAAAACCGGGACAAAGCAATGCGGGTGCTCCGGGCCCGTCTTTTTGACCGGGCCCTGGAAACCCAAAGGGCGGAAGTTGATGAGGCCCGCCGGGTACAGGTGGGAACAGGGGATAGAAGTGAACGTATCCGCACCTATAATTATCCCCAGGGGAGGGTTACAGACCATCGCATTGGCCTTACTTTGCATAAGTTGGAACAGGTTCTGGATGGTTCCCTGGATGAAATTGTTGATGTTCTGGTAACTAATGCTCAGGCGGAAAAGTTAAAGGTGGGTTGAGGATGATAACGCGGCGGGAGGCCCTGAAGTTGGGTAAAGAAACACTTAAAACTGCTAATGCACGCAGGGATGCAGAGGTTTTATTAATGCACCTGTTACGGGAAAGCCGGGCCGAACTTTACCGCAACATGGATAAAGAGGTACCGGCTTTATTATTATCCCGCTACCGCGAACTTCTGGCCCGCCGGTTGAAAGGACACCCCATCCAATATTTGACTGGTTATAGAGAGTTTATGGGCCTGGATTTTATGGTAACCAAGGATGTCCTGATACCCCGTCCCGAAACGGAAATTTTGGTGGAATTGGCAATGGACCTGATACAAAATAAAATAAAAGCGGCAGATAAAAAAAACGATATTCCACTAATCACTGCCGTTGACCTGGGTACCGGTTGTGGTGTCATCGCCATCAGTTTAGCCAAATTTCTAGCTGGGATAATGATTTATGCCCTGGATGTTTCCCGGGCCGCCCTGGCTGTTGCCCGGGAAAATGCCCGGCTACAAGGGGTATCGGACCGCATTACCTTTCTCGGGGGGGATTTTTTAACCCCCCTAAATGCAAAATCAAATTATGCCGGGATCGATTTCCTCCTCTCCAACCCTCCTTATATTCCCTCTGAAGAACTAGCCAAGTTATCTCCCCAGGTGCGGAATTTTGAACCCCACCAGGCTTTAGATGGGGGTGGGGATGGTTTGGATTTTTATCGGCGAATAGCCTCTGAGGCCCCGAGTTATCTTCGCCCGGGGGGCTGGCTTGTGGTGGAAATAGGACAGGGTCAGATGGCAACAGTCGAGGAAATCCTAGAGGGCAGTGGAATTTTTACTTTTTTCCAGGTTGCCCCGGATTTAGCCGGGATACCCCGGGTTATTGCTGCAAAAAGGGGCGACCAATAAAATCGTATTCATAGGATAGGGCCTTGTGCTAATAAAATCCTTATTCTGGTTTATAATAGATAAAGAACAAGTGGAAAGGAGCGGGGGGCGCCTTTCATTTGCCTGCTAGACAATGCCCTGCCAGCGGGACATGGATTGCCCTAGGGGCGGCTTGCCACCAGGATAAGGAGAATGCCGAGGAGCAGAAGTGCTATTTTGTTGGGGGTAATACGTCCCAAAAGGCCCACTAAACCCAGGCCGCTGACTAAAAGAAATATCAATGGCCCCAAAAGTCCCAACAGGGCGTTAATTCGAAAGGCCGTCTCCACCCTTTTAAAGGCTAACATCAGAAAGGCCCCGGTTAGTTCGAAACTACCGGCCAGGAGCCGGGTCAGAGCCATGACAATAACAAGTTTATCAGGGGATTTCATTTTGTTACCTCCTTGGGGACAATGGTGCACTTTGCTTTATTTATATTCGGGGAAAATAGAAATTAAACCTGAGTAAATCGTGAAGCATAGAAGGGCCTGAAATAACATTTGGATTTCCATATGTTTGGGGTCTAGGAATGCGGCGCCTTTTATTATTAGCGGAAATTTGTAGCCTGTATGGATTTATTTGCTAACAAGATAAAATTAATCCTTTAGGCAGGTATTAGCGGCCTCTTTGTTGAATATTCAACCGTTTGAAAGTATTCCTTTTCGTTTATTTAACGGGGTGCGCCGACCAATAGCCCGGGAAAAATATTATGGAAAGGGGGTACAAATTCTTCTTTCGGCCCAAAGGAAAAAGGCGATGCCTGAGGACCGAAGGGTGGGTGTGGTACCGTCACGGAAGGATTTGCTGTTACTGGGGGGAAGGGGAAAAGGTGGCAGATCCTGTGGGCAGTGATAATAATTTGAGACGGAACTGAGGTGTTGTCCATTGCAAAACAGGAAAGTGGATATTGTGGTGGTTGGTGGTGGGCCGGCGGGAATGAGTGCTGCTTTATCTGCCTGGGAACAGGGTATACGCGATGTTCTTATTATAGAACGGGATGATGAATTGGGCGGCATACTGAATCAATGCATACACCCAGGTTTTGGTCTCCATCTTTTTAAGAAAGAAATGACCGGGCCCGAATACGCCGAGTATTATATAAATAAGCTCCGGGAATGTAACGGTATTTCCACCCTAATGAACACTATGGTTCTGGATATAACAACGGACCGGAGGATAATTGCACTTAACCGTACAGAGGGGTTGTTGGAGATAGAGGCGGGTGCCATTATTCTGGCCATGGGCTGCCGGGAACGACCCCGGGGAGGGATACCGGGTATGCGTCCCGCAGGAATATATACCGCCGGTTTGGCTCAGCGGCTTATGAACATTGAAGGCTTCCTACCGGGCAAAGAAATTGTAATGTTGGGCTCGGGGGATATTGGGCTGATCATGGCTAGGCGGATGACCTTAGAAGGTGCAAAGGTGAAGGCGGTTTTGGCACGGCGCCCCTATGCGTCGGGTCTGAAACGAAATGTTGCCCAGTGTCTTGATGATTACGATATTCCCCTTTTAGTACGACATAATATTATTGCCATCCACGGGGAGGAACGGGTGACGGGTGTTACTATCTGCCGTCTCGACGAGGAAGGTAAGCCCCGGCTGGAAACGGCTGAACTGGTGCCCTGTGATACTGTCCTTCTTTCCCTGGGTTTGATCCCGGAGACCGAACTTTGCCGTTCGGCCGGTATAGAGCTTGATCCGGTAACCAATGGTCCGGTTGTCGATGAAAATATGATGACAAAAACCCCCGGTGTCTTTGGCTGTGGAAATGTAGTACATGTCCATGATGTGGTGGATTTTGTGACCATGGAAGGTGAAAAGGCCGGGCTAGGTGCTGCCCGCTATGTCCGGGAAGGTTTGGTGCCGGCTAAACAAATTTATTTTCATGGTGGCCGCAACGTGCGTTATGTTGTACCTCAGGTGGCTGATCCTACTGCAAAAGAAGGAATTACCGTTTCTTTCCGTGTTAGCAACATTGAAAGGAACGTCCGTGCTCATATTTCAGTGGAGGGCAGGAAATTGAAAAGCAGGAAATTCCGTATTGTATTGCCCAGTGAAATGATCAGGATAGATATGGATCCAGAGATACTTTCCACAATAACCCCGGGATCAGAGGTTGAAGTTGCGGTGGAAGGGGAGGCGGTCTAGGTGAAAAGGGAAAAGAAAGAAATAACCTGTATTGTCTGTCCGGTTGGCTGCCTAATGGAGGTAATCATAGAAGATGGCAAAGTAGTTGAGGTAAGGGGTAATGAATGCAAGCGGGGTGTGGATTATGCCCACCAGGAGGCTATAATGACGAAGCGGACCTTAACTACTACCGTGAGGGTTAAGGGCGGTCTCCTCCCTCTGGCTCCGGTTAAAACCCATCTACCAGTTCCCAAGAGAAAAATTAAGGCCATTACTGAACTAATAGCCCAGGTTGAAGTAGAGGCTCCGGTTGCAATTGACGAAATAATTGTAGCTGATGTCTTGGGCACCGGGGCTAATATTGTTGCTACCAGGAGTATACCTGCTAAAGTTGAGGATGCGGTGGGTTAACTACCGTCTGCAGCAGTTAGAATTAAAAAAGGCCGCGCCCGGATCTTGATTTACTCCGCAAATACAGCCTTTTTGTGGGTATTAGATTAGACAATAATCAAAGGGCGGACGGGAGGGAAAAAAATGTCCTTTGGCAAGGGATATGTTCAGGTTTATACTGGTAACGGCAAGGGTAAAACTACCGCTGCCATTGGGTTGGCAATCCGGGCCTTGGGGGCCGATAAAAGGGTCCTTTTTCTCCAGTTTATGAAGGATAAGACTTACAGTGAGCATAATTTACTCCCCCATGTATCACCTGCCATTACATTACATACCCTGGGAAAACCCTTCTTTGTTGCCCGGGAAGGTGATATTGATGAGGAGAGTTTGGAGAAATGGAAGGATCGGATAGTAATATTTCCCCCGGGCCAGCCGCCTCAGGAATATGTTGATCTTCTTGCGAAGGGGCTTGAAATGGCAAAGGAAGCCTTAAATGGTGGGGATTATGATCTGGTTGTATTAGATGAAATTAATGTGGCCCTGCACTACGGGTTGATTGCAACTAGGGATGTTTTGGCGGCACTGCGAGGGAAACGGAAGGGGGTAGAAGTGGTCCTTACCGGTAGAAATGCACCACCGGAAATTATCGAATATGCTGATTTAGTAACGGAGATGCGGGAAATAAAGCATTATTATGAGCAGGGTATCAATGCCCGCAGGGGTATTGAAAGTTAGAAAATGAAAACAAACAGCCTCCGGAAGATGTTTTTACTAATAATTTTAGTTTGAAGTTAGCATGCTAACTAGGCATTGAAATATATTTCCGGAGGAGGTAAAATTATGGCTGAATATGTAGTGGAAATCGACCAGCATGGCAATGTCAACCTGCCCCAGGGAGTTAGGGAAGAGCTACAAGTGCGAGAAGGTGATAATTTAATCTTCCGTGCTAAAGAGGGGAAGATAGAAGTGGAAAAATACCCTCAGAATATTTACGATCACCAAGATATATTGACCATGGTCGAATAGTTGAAATCCGGTACTGTCTAAAGTATTATATAATGGGAACCGGGGAAAAATATTATAGACTGGGAGATGATCACATGAAGGTATATGTTGATCAGGACTTGTGTATAGCTTGTGGGCTTTGTATAGACATATGCCCCACCGTTTTTGACTGGAATGAAGATGGAAATGCTGAAGCCATTGAAGAAGAGGTTCCAGAAGATGTGGAGGAAGAAGTGCAGGAGGCAATGGATAGCTGTCCGGTAGATGCCATTCAGGAAGTTGAGTAAGGGGCAAGACATATTATAATTATGAGGCCGCCGGAAAAGGCGGCCTCCGCTTTAGATACCTTTGACAGAAAGAATATCAATATTTCCACTCTTCCAGAATGTGGGCCATTTCCCAGAACATGGACTCATATTTACTGCTGATTAAGAAGGCCTCCTTCATGGCCTCCCTTTCCTCTGCACCGGCATCTAGAGCGTACTTCTCTGTTAATCTTTTGCTCCACTCAACCAGATCAGCGAATTCCGGAGAGGAATACATTTTTATCCAGTCCCGATATGGATTGTTCTCAGTAGTATCCCCAACGGCCTGCAGCCTGGTGCCTATCTCATAAAAACCCCAAAAACAAGGAAGTAGGGCAGCTATGGTAATTCCAACTGTTTCAATAGCACCGGTCCGGACCAAAAAATCGGTATAACCTTGACATGTGGGTGATTTCTCTAATGTGTCCAGTTCTTGCACATCGATCCCAAACCGAGAACAGTAGCTCCGATGAAGGCTCATTTCAGTGTTGAGGACCCCATCCACCAATCTGGCGAAATCCTGCATGTCCGCCAATTCCCGGGCTTTAGCCCCGGCCAGCGCAAAAACCCGTGCATAGTCCTTCAGATATACATAATCCTGTTTGATCCAGTATATGTACTTCTCCCTTTCAAGGGAGCCATCCCCGATACCGGTTATAAAGGGATGGTGGTGCCAGTTGTCCCAGACATCCTGGGCGTAATTGCGCAATTCGTTGCAGAAGCTCACAGTACTCACCTCCTTTTGTTATGTAATTCTATATGTTTTCCGGATTTCCACCTGCCGACGACATACCTTTGGGTCACCTTGGCGTGATACCATACTGGAAACAGATGTTACTTACCACAAGAAGGCAATAAAAATACTCTCCCTATTGTGGAGAGCTATTGTTTAAAATGCCTTTAGGGTTTGGGTATAATCATTGTCTTACCCTTTAGCCGGGCAAAAGTGCTTACAAGATTATAATTATATATCCCTCCGCTGGTATTACCCAGATCAGGTAATATGGGTCTGAACCTATTTAGGCCCACTCTCAGCTGTGATTTAGCTCCCCATCCCATGTATTTAGTTAGAAGGAGGCAATAGTATATTTCCACCATCTAAAAGCTATCACACCGTGGAGTGGCTGTCAAGGGCTAAAAGGGGGCAAAAATTTGTTAGAAAGGGGATTTAGATGGAAAAGGTTTTTAAGGGAAAGGAAATTGATCTTGCCGTGGGTGAGTTGGCATCATTACTTAAGAAGGCAAAAAAAACAGTTATTCTTACCGGGGCCGGTATGGATACAGAAAGCAATATTCCCGATTTCCGCAGCAAAAATGGTTGGTGGAAGAAGATTGATCCCAGGATGGTGGCAAGTACTGAAAGCCTTTACAATGATTATTCCTTATTTCACGAATTCTATCTTATGCGTATTAAGCTATTGGAAGGAATTGTGCCCCATGAAGGTCATTATATTATAGCCGATTTAGAAAAAAGAGGGATGATTAAAAGCGTTGTTACTCAAAATGTGGCTGGCTTACACACAGTAGCAGGAAATCAAAATGTGTACGAACTTCATGGGAATATTAAAAGCATCCGCTGCGACGGCTGCAATCAAGGAGCAAAACTGGAGGATTTCTTTGCCGGAAAGGACTGTACATCCTGTGGCGCAAGGGCTCTACGACCCAATGTCGTTTTGTTTGGTGAAACTTTGCCTCCCCAGGTCTGGGAAGATGCGGTGGGTGATATTAAGTCTTGTGATTTACTAATAGTGATAGGAACTAGCTTAGAGGTTTATCCGGTTAATCAGCTGCCGCTATGGGCCAGGGGAAAGACAGTCTTTATTAACAATGAAGACCGGGGTGCCGGTTATCCCTTTGACCTTAGAATTATTGGTAAAGCGGGGGAGGTTCTAAGAAAGTTGCAGGAAAAGTTATAATTTGCCCCGGGTATGTTATTATGATG
>JAAYTH010000220.1 GCA_012523785.1 Bacillota bacterium
CTTTATAAAGTTTTTCAGGGTATAGCACTATTTTATCAGCTATACATATTATAGTCGGTTTTTGGCACTTTCTTGGATCAAGACCTAAGTCGCCGGTCCCTCGGGACACAACTAATCTTATATAACCATCCCTAAGCCTATTTTTGCGTAAAGTCTCCAACACTACTTCTGTCATTTCAGCCTTTGTAAGAGGAATATTTAGCATAATACCTTTTGCCCCATTATAAAGCCTGTCTATATGCTCCTTTAATCTGAATACCCTGCCTTCATATGCCCTTATCCCTTCAAAAATACCGTCCCCGTACAAAAAGCCGTGGTCAAAAACTGAAATCCTGGCTTCATCCTTAGGGTAGAATTTGCCATCAACATACACTTGAATATTCATTCTGAGGTTTCCTCCTTTTTAATACTTCATAATTATTCTTTTGTAGATAAGATTTAATCAACACCCATCATCTCATTTATTGCCTTACCTGCCGGAACCATTGGCATTACATTTTCATCAGGGTCTATTTTAACATCTATTACGGCAGGACAGTTTGCAACGATTGCCGCATTTAAAATTTCCGGCAACTCATCTTTTTTGACAACCCTATAGCCTTTTACTCCACAGGCTTCAGCCAATTTTACATAATCAACATTTTTTCCATCTAGGAGGACATGTGAGTATCTTTTGTCAAAAAACAGTTCCTGCCATTGTCGCACCATACCCAGACTGCGGTTGTTAAAAATCACATTAATGATTGGTATCCTATATCTGGCCACTGTTATAAGCTCATGGCAGTTCATTTCAAAACTGCCGTCACCGGCGATGTTAAACACAATTTTTTCTGGCTTACCAATCTTAGCACCCATTGCAGCAGGCAATCCAAAACCCATAGTGCCTAAACCACCGGAGGATACAAAGTTTCTCGATTCTTTGAATTTATAATACTGTGCCGCCCACATTTGATGTTGCCCTACTTCAGTAGAGATAATGGCCCTGCCCTGGGTTTGTTTGCAAATCTCTTCGATAACATATTGGGGTTTTAGACCCTTTGCACAGTATTTTAACGGGTAAGAGGTCTTCCAATCCATTACTGTTTTTACCCATTGTTGGTTTTCCCGTTGTGGCAGTACCCCTAACAATTCCCTTAAAAAATGTTTCACATCACCTTTTATCCCTAAATCTATATCCACGTTTTTGCCTAATTCAGCAGGATCTATATCAATATGGATTATTTTAGCCTCTGGGGCAAATTGTTTTACTTTACCAGTAACCCTATCATCAAAGCGGGCCCCCATAGCCAAAAGCAAATCACATTTGGTAACAGCCATATTTGCATAAGCAGTGCCGTGCATGCCCAACATCCCAAGACTAAGAGGGTGGTCCGGGGGAAAGCCCGTAATACCCATCAAAGTAGTTGTAACGGGAGTGTTCATTCTTTCGGCAAACTGTAACAACTCTTTACTGGCATCAGAACTGATTATGCCACCACCGGCATAAATCACCGGCCTTTTCGCTTTCTCAATCATTTTAACAGTCTTTTTAACAAAACTCTCAAATTCCTTAGGTAGATTTTGCTTTGAGGTGAATGTATCTATAAATCCATTGATATCTGATTTAACCTCGTCTTCATCAATTTGCTCTGTCATAATGTCTTTAGGCAGATCCACTAGCACAGGACCGGGCCTTCCGGTTGTTGCTATATAGAATGCTTCCTTAACTTTTTTTACAATATCCCTCTTGTCTCTTATTAAAAAATTGTGTTTAGTAATTGGTAGGGTAATTCCTGTTATGTCCACTTCCTGGAAGGAATCCTTTCCTAAGAGATTTAAGGCCACTTGGCCTGTAAAAGCTACAATAGGTATAGAATCCATGTAGGCATTTGCAATCCCTGTAACCAAGTTGGTGGCACCTGGGCCCGAAGTGCTAAGTACTACCCCGACTTTCCCTGTAACCCTTGCATAGCCATCAGCGGCATGAGCTGCCCCTTGTTCATGCACTGTCCGAATATGCCTTATATCTTTGTTGTTGTATAGGGCATCATATATGGGTAAAGCGGAACCACCGGGAAAACCGAATATAGTATCAACACCTAAATCAC
>JAAYTH010000221.1 GCA_012523785.1 Bacillota bacterium
CCCGGGATCGGCCCTAAGGTGGCGGCCAGCATCCGCCGCTTCTTTGCTGAAGCCCGAAACCGGCAGGTGGTTGAGGGCCTGCTGGCGGCGGGGGTAAATAGTGGAGCCATGGAGGAAGGGGAGGAGGGCCCCCGGCCCCTGGCCGGGAAGGCCTTTGTCTTGACCGGTACCCTCTCAGGATATACCCGTTCTGAGGCCACCCGGCTTATAGAAGGTCTGGGGGGCCAAGTGAGGGGAAATGTCAGCCGCAGGACCGATTATCTAGTGGCCGGTGCCGATCCTGGTGGTAAGCTGGATCGGGCTCGGGAATTGGGGGTATCGGTGCTGACGGAGGAAGAATTTGTTAAACTTATTGCTGAATAGAACAAACAGAACAGAGTACGGTTCCTTGTTCTACTGACCACCAAAGGCCCCGGGGGCCACAAGTGCTCGCTTTGGCATCTTGTTTTTCCAACTTCCCAGATCCAATTTCCCCAAGGGGCGGCAAGTCCAAAGTCAGACGTTTTGCAAAGGAGGCTGACCCTACTGGATGTTGAGGTCGGAGAACACAACAGAACCGCTCTTTTATGTCTTGTTAAGTGTTCCCTTGGCAATAACAAAAATAAAGGCTAGCAGAGGCGGTGATTAATATGGTATTAAGTGAAAAACAGGTGGAACAGATTGCCCATACGGCTCGTTTGGAGCTAAAGGAAGGGGAGGCGGAAAAGTTTACCCACCAGTTGAACGCGGTTTTAGAAAAGGCCCAGATACTTCGGCAACTAAATACCGAGGGCCTTGCTCCCACAATTCAACCCCTACCCTTGTCCAATGTCCTGCGCCGGGATGAGGAGGGTGACTCCCTACCCCAGGAACTGGCCTTGGCCAACGCCCCCGACCATTTTCGGGGCTGCTTCCGGGTGCCTCGGATCATAGAATAAAACAAGGGACGGATCCCTGCCCTACCAACCGCCGCAAACGCAGGGAATAATGCTCCGTCCTTCCGCGCCGAGCTCGGCTAGGGAACCACGGAGCGGTGGGGGCACCGCTCCCTACGGTTTAAACGGAAGATATCGCCATAAACAGTAGGAAACGACGCCCCCGTCGTTCCGGTGTATCCCTTCCCCAAATTCGAATTACAAACCCCGAATCTTATCCATCGTGTTTGGAAGTTGAAGTTCGAAAATCGGAAAGGAGGTTTTATCATCATGGAATTATGGCAACAGCCGGCCCATGGCCTGCAAAAACTCTTGTCAAAGGGTGAAATTTCCGCCCGGGAATTAATGGCCGCCCATCTAGAGCGGCTGCGGGAGGTTGAACCCCTGGTGCAATCCTTCATCACCCTTACCGAGGAGACGGCCCTGGAACAGGCGGCCCAAATAGATCAACGCCGGGAAACTAAAGAGGAACTAGCACCCCTGGCGGGTATCCCCCTGGCCCTAAAGGACAACTTCTGTGTCCAGGGCCTAGCCACAACCTGTGGATCGAAGATGTTAGAAAACTACACTGCTATTTATGATGCCACCGTCTATCGGCGCCTGCGGAAGGCCGGGGCGGTACTGTTGGGGAAAACCAATATGGATGAGTTTGCCATGGGATCTACTAGTGAACATTCGGCCTATCATATTAGTAAAAACCCGTGGGATATTACCAGGGTGCCGGGGGGCTCCAGTGGTGGTTCGGCGGCAGCCGTTGCCGCCGGAGAGGTTAGCTGTGCCCTGGGCACCGATACTGGTGGTTCTGTCCGCCAGCCAGCTTCCTTTTGTGGCCTTGTGGGTTTAAAACCTACTTACGGGCGGGTTTCCCGCTCCGGGGTCATGGGCTACGCCTCATCCCTTGATCAGGTTGGCCCCTTGACCCGGGATGTAACCGATGCGGCGACACTGCTTACCCTTATCAGTGGATACGATCCCCTGGATCCGACCACAATCAAGGAGGCGGTTCCGGACTACGGGGATTTTTTGCTATCAGAAGTGACGGGGTTGAAGATTGGTGTCCCCCGGGAATATTTTCAGGGGGCAGATCCGGAAGTGGCGGCGGTCGTCTGGGAAGGAATTAAACTATTGGAGAAAATGGGTGCCAAAATAGAGGAAACTTCTCTTTTATCTACAGACTATTGCTCTAATGCCTATTACATAGTTGCCGTGGCCGAGGCCTCATCGAACTTGGCTTGCATTGATGGGGTCCGCTATGGCCACCGGGTCCAGGCCGATAACTTGGAAGAAATGTATATAAAAAGTAGGGGGTTATTAGGCCCTGAGGCGCGGCGCCGTATTATCTTAGGAACATACATTTTAAGTGGGGATGCCTATAAGACCTATTATCTCCAGGCCCAAAAAGTGCGGACCCTGGTTAAGGAGGATTTCGCCAAGGCCTTGGAAAAGTATGACCTTCTGATTACCCCCACATCAGCGACAACTGCTCCCAAAATAGGGGCCCGTTGTGGGGAATCTCCTAATCTTTACCCGGAAGATGACTACAATGTGGCGGTAAATTTGGCTGGCCTGCCGGCCCTGTCCCTACCCTGTGGTTTTGCCCAGGGGCTGCCGGTGGGGATGCAGATCATCGGCAAACCCTTTGGCGAAGGCACCCTAATCCAGGCCGCCTACAGCTTGGAGCAGGAGACCGGATATGACAAGATGTTGCCAGATGTGGTGGCAGTAGATTCTAAAGGGGTGGTGTAAATGCCGGAATGGGAAACAGTTATAGGTTTGGAGATCCATGTGGCCCTCTTGACCAAAAGTAAACTTTTTTGTGGCTGTAGCACCGAATATGGGGCCCTACCCAATACCCAGACCTGCCCCGTCTGCCTGGGGCATCCGGGGGGGCTGCCGGTATTAAATGAACAGGCGGTGGAATACTCCATCAAGGCCGGATTGGCCCTCAACTGTAAGATAAACTTCAACTCTAAATTCGATCGCAAGCAGTATTTTTATCCCGATATGGCAAAAAATTATCAGATCTCCCAGGATGACCAACCCCTCTGCAGCCAGGGCCATGTAGATTTAGAAGTGGAAGGTAAAAAGAAACGAATTCGGATTGCCCGGGCCCACTTGGAAGAAGATGCGGGAAAACTAACCCATGAAGGGGATCTGGTGGGGGCCCCTTCGAGCCTGGTGGATTTCAACCGCTGTGGTGTACCCCTTCTGGAAATTGTTACTGAACCGGACATCAGTTCTCCCGCCGAGGCCCGCCTCTTTTTAAATAAGCTCTGGAATATCATCCGATATACCGGTGTTTCCGACTGTAAAATGGAGGAGGGTTCCATGCGCTGTGATGCCAATATTTCCCTCCGACCCCAGGGCAGCAGTGAATTAGGAACTAAGACGGAATTAAAGAATCTAAATTCCTTTCGAGCCGTGGAAAGGGGTTTGGCCTATGAGGCCCAGCGCCAGGCTCAAATCCTGGCCGCCGGGGAAAGGGTTCTACAGGAGACCCGCCTTTGGGATGTGGAGGCCGGGGTAACCCGGGGGATGCGCACTAAGGAGGGGGCCCATGATTATCGTTACTTCCCCGAACCCAACCTTCCCCCTTTGAAATTGGATGCCAGCTGGATAGAAAGGGTGCGGCAAACAATGCCCGAGCTGCCCGACGCCCGGGAAGAACGCTTTATCTGCGAGTTGGGGCTGTCCTCCTACGATGCCGGGGTCCTGGTGGCGGCCCGGGAGGTGGCTAATTATTTCGAGGAGGTCCTGCAACATTCCGCCGAGGCCAAAGCAGCAGCCAACTGGGTTATGGGGGAACTTCTGGGAAGGCTGCGGAAGGATAACCTGGAGATTGCCGACTGCCCAGTTTCACCCCGGCACCTGGCAAAACTTTTGGCCCTGCAGGAAAAGGGCCGGATCAGCTCTAAAATGGCCAAGGGTGTTTTTGAGGAAATGTTCAATACCGGTAAGGATCCGGAGGATATTGTCAAGGAAAAGGGGCTGGCCCAAATCACCGATGTGGATGCCCTGGAGGCGGTGGTGGAAAAGGTATTGTCCGCCCACCCCCAGTCGGTGGAGGATTACAAAGGGGGTAAGGATCGGGCCTTTGGCTTTTTGGTGGGTCAGGTTATGAAGGAGACCCGGGGCCGGGCCAACCCCCAATTAGTGACCAAACTCCTTCGGGAGCGGCTCTAGGTGGGGGATATCAGCCTTGGTAAAAATGTGAACTAGGGGCGCGGAATGATGGGACCACGCGCTCCCCACGGTTTAAGCGGAAGATATGGCCATAAACCGTAGGGAACGACGCCCTCGTCGTTCCGTTGTATCCGTTCCCCGGATCATTAACCAAGAGACCCGAACCTCGAAAACGGCGCCTTTCCCATTCCCTTTGGTA
>JAAYTH010000222.1 GCA_012523785.1 Bacillota bacterium
AAGGGAGACAGAGACAGGAGATACGAAGGTATACTGCTCTATCCTTGGGTAGGGGAAGATCTGGATTTGGACTATATTCTTCAAGGAGAAAGGATCAAAGTTAAAACCATAAACCTCAATATGGATTGGCAATTAATACATAATAGGTTATTGGAGATAGTAGCTGGATAGACAGGTAGAATTGTGAGCTATATATCCTGGGAAATTTATGCGATCCAACACATATTCCCTTTGCCATATCTTCTAAACAGGCATTTGGCATGGTAGGGAGAGTGGATAAAGGAAGCAAATGGAGGATGTGATCCGTCGCCATTGTGATTTTGAGCCAGTTTTGCGACGGATCTGCCGTGATTTTGATCTGGGCCTGCGGAAGGAGCTCTTATAATGGTGGACAAGGCAAAGATCCGTCGGAAATTACAATTTATGCGGCAGCGACTAGGGGAGTTGGAGAAGATTAGGGCTATGGAATATAAGGAGTTTTGCGGTAACAGCCTCTATGAGGCCGCCTCCAAGGATTGGATTGCGGGCAATAGGAAATTGACGGGAATCGGGATTAGCATCGGTATCTGCCTCATAAAATCTGCCCCGACTACTAACATAGACAAGGTAATAAAAAAGGCCGATGAATGCGTGTACGCTGTCAAAGGGAGCAAGGTGAGCCTGGGCTACTACCTAGGGCCCGCCCGTGGCCACCGGGGCCCCCTTTACCACAATATCCGGCTTTGTGGCCCAAAAAAACCGCCCCTTCCTTTGGGGCGGTTTTGCCAATACCAGTTATTGTTTTTGTCTGTTCCCAACACAGCAATTTCCGCAGCCATTAGGTTTCCAGGCCATCCTCCGTGGCGGCCACAACAACGGCACCGGCGGCATCGCCCAGGATATTCATGGAGGTACGGATCATGTCGAAGATTCTATCCACACCGGCAATGAGCAGGATGCCGTCTAGGGGTAATCCGGCGGCGTGTAGAACCATGCCCAGCATGATGACACCGGCGCCGGGAACACCGGCGGCACCGATGGAGGCCAGGGTGGCGGTTAAAATGATCATTAAATACTGCTGGGGTCCCAGGGGGATACCATAGACCTGGGCGATAAAATAAGCCGATACCCCCATGTAAATGGCTGTGCCATCCATATTGATGGTGGCCCCCAAGGGTTGGACAAAACTAGAGATCTCATTGGGTACCCCCAAATTTTTCTGGGCATTGCGCATGGAAACAGGTAGTGTTGCAGCACTAGAACAGGTGGTGAAAGCAACGGCTAAGGCTTCAAACATCCCCCGGAAGAAATGCAGGGGATTCATTTGGGCAAAAAAATAGACTGCACCTGAGTATATAATAACGGCATGCAGTATATTGGCGATATAGACGGCAATGAGGGCCTTGGCCAGGGGCAGCAGCACCTCAACTCCGCTGATAGCTGTAACCCAGGCCATTAGGGCCGCGGCGGCATAAGGGGCCAGCTCCATTACCATGCCGGTGATGGTGTACATTATTTCTGCTAGGCTGTTGCAAAAGGATAGAAAGGGTTTTCCCTTTTGGCCGATAACGGTGGCACCAATACCAATAAATAAAGCCGAGACTATAATTTGCAGCATATTATCAGCGGCCAAGGAATTAAGAATATTAGTGGGAACCATATCCAAAAAGACATCAATAACATTAGGTGCAGATGTGGCCTCATATTCCCCAACTTCCGTCAATATAAAACCGGCCCCTGGCTGTATTATCAAAGCTATAACTATGCCAATTAAAATAGCAACTGCTGTGGTGGCCATGAAATAAAGAAGGGTTTTTCCTCCGACCCGTCCTAACTTCCTCACATCTCCTATACTGGAGGCCCCTACCACCAGGGAGGCAAAAACCATGGGTGCAATTAGCATTTTGATCAAGCGGATAAAAAGATCACCCACTGGTTTTAATACTGCCAGCTGTGGAAAGAGTAGGCCCAACACGGTACCAATGACAAAACCAACCAAGACCTTTTGCCACAGTTTCATTTCTTTCTCCCCTTTGGTTTTGTATTCCCACGATATTGAACCCTATGCCAATTTCTATTTATCACCCCCAAAAAATAAAGTTAGAAGGCCACCATGTGGTGGAAATGGATTATAGGGTGTGGCCATAGGCGTCTGCAGGAGAGCAGCCCCGGTAATGGCCGGGAGGGATAGTTACTGTTACCAAAGTATATTTTTCAATGTGGGGCTTTTATGAAGGGATTAGGTAACTGGAACACTTTTCATTTTGCCCGCCCGGCCCAGTAGACTAATTACAGGTAAGGCCGGGCTGGCCAAACTGCCCAGGGCTGGCAAAAAGGTGGCAAAAAAGGGAATAAATGCGGAAGGTTCGTATTAGTATATAGTGTTCCTTGTCCAAAAAGGAGTTTACCACTTAGAAAGGGGGACGAAAAATGGATCTGACCAGATTTCCCCGCCGCCGTTATACGGGATATGCCACCCCCATTGAAAAACTGGAGCGTTTTTCGGCGGTTCTGGGGGGCCCAGATATTTACATGAAGCGGGATGATTTGCTGGGCCTGGCCGATGGAGGCAACAAGACCCGGAAGCTGGAATTCCTGTTGGCCGATGCCCTAACCAAGGGGGCGGACACCGTTATAACCTGTGGTGCGGTGCAGTCCAATCACTGCCGCCTGACGGCCGCCGCCGCAGCCAAGGAGGGCTTAAAATGCCAGTTGGTCTTGGAAGAGCGGGTGCCCAACAGCTATGATAAAGATGCTGGCGGCAACAACCTTCTCTTCCATCTTTTAGGTGTGGAGCAAATACATGTAGTCGATGGAGGTTCTGATATGGGTGCTGAAATTAATAAAGTGGCCGCCGGGTTAAAGGCCCAGGGCCGAAGGCCATATGTGATACCCGGCGGTGGCTCCAACGAAATCGGTTCCCTGGGTTATGTGGCCTGTGCCCAAGAAATGCTGCAGCAGCTTTTTGAAATGGGACTGCCCCTGGACTACATCATAGTAACCAGCGGCAGTGCCGGCACCCATGCCGGGATCCTCACCGGTATTAGCGGACAGAATGCCCGGATAGCGGTCATCGGTATAGGAATTAACCGCCCAAAAGGGCCCCAAAGAGAGACTGTCTTTGGACTTTGCTGCCGCTTGGCCCGGAAGCTGGGACTCAAAACCCCGCCTACCAAAGAAGAGGTCATAGTTCTAGATGACTATATCGGTGCCGGATACTCCCGTCCTACCGAGGAAATGGTAGCGGCGGTAAAACTTTTGGCCCGTACCGAGGCCATCCTCTTAGATCCCGTATATACCGGGAAAGCCATGGCCGGCCTTATCGATTTGATACAAAAGGGCTACTTTGACAGTAGTCAAAACATACTTTTCCTGCATACTGGCGGCTCAACTGCCCTTCATGCCTACACGGGCTTGTTTTTAGACAAATAGGGACTGCCGCGTATCATTCCGGGGGGTGAAGAATCTTTAGCAGAGGCTATAAAGATTCTTTAGGCTGCATCTTAGAATGACGGGCACTGAAATGAGTCCGGGACAGGGGCGGGTTTGGCTGCTAATTTTTGCGAAAATAGGATGTATGAACGGGGATAGGGCGACCACTGGTCGCCCCTATTTGTTTTATGATAGTCGGGCCTACTATTTTCCATTCCCCAACCCCCTGTGGTTTTATGGAAGGGTTTTTGCAGACCGGGGGTATCGGAGCCCATTTCGTTAAAGGTTGTCTCGACATACTTTTTCCAAAGGCAGGAAAAGCACCCTCCTTTGTGTAATAACGGTAATGATGCTTTCATTATGTGTTGCCGGGTATTATTAAAGCTAAACGGCTTTACCTCGGATAGGCAAATAAGACCGGGAAGGGCCATGCTATTGGCAGCCTTCCCCCTTTGGTTTAGGGCGGGAAAATTAAAAGATATTGACATATGACCAAAACTATCCTATTATTGAATTAGACCGGGCCCCCTTACAAACACTAATGGCAGTAATGGAAACTGTTTTGTTTTGCACTGCAAACCCCATCCTGGGTTGATCTTAATTTCGGGAAAAATGGATGGGGGGCATGCGGTTGAGCCAGTGTAAAGGAGGTGACGGATATGCCGGGTTTTGATGGAACCGGGCCCCGGGGTCAGGGACCAATGACCGGGGGTGGCCGGGGCTTTTGTGTCTTGCCCCGCCGGCGGCCTCCAAGGGGTGGCTCCATGTTCAGGATGTTTGGGCAAGGTTTAGGAATGGGATTTAGACGGGGTCGGCGGCGTGGTTTCTGGTAAGGGATATTTTAAGAGGGGGGGGAAGGAAACATTCTTCCTCCCCATAATCACGAGGAGGGAAAGGACCATGAAGGTAGCTGTGTCGGCCCAAGGCCGCGACTTGGAGGCAATGGTGGATAGCAGATTTGGCCGTTGTTCATATTTTATAATTGTTGATTTGGAGACAGAAAAGTTTGAAGCGGTGGCCAATAGGCCCGGGCCTGGTGGGGCTGGAGTAGCGGCGGCCCAATTGATGGCCCAGCGGGAAGTTGAGGCCGTGATAACCGGCAACCTGGGCCCCAAGGCGGGACAAGGCCTGGCCGTGGCGGGGATTACTGTTTATCGTTCCCAGGGCGGCACGGTAAAGGAAAACCTGGAGGCCCTGCGGGCGGGAGAGCTGGAGGAACTGGGCAACCCAACGGTAGGCAGCCGCTTTGGCTACCACCGATAAATAGTTAACTCCCATTATTATTATACCTTTGCGGGTTAAGGCAGCACCGGCCCCTGGGAAACCCGTTCCAATGGGCCGCTGCTCATATAATACAAGGAGGTTTTGCGGTGAAAATTGCAGTATCTACAGCGGAAGGCAGGGTTGCTGAACACTTTGGGCGTTGCCCCCAATACACCATTTTTACCGTGGAAGATGGGGAAATAAAATGTGAAGAGGTAATTGATAACCCCGGGCATCAGCCAGGCTTTCTTCCCCGTTATCTGGCCGAAAGGGGAGTGGGCTGTATTATTGCCGGGGGGATGGGGCCCCGGGCCCGGGACCTCTTCGTGGAACAAAAGATTTCCACAGTAACTGGTGCAGCAGGCCCGGTTCGAGATGTCGTTGATAGCTACCTTAAGGGCACCTTAAAAGTAGGGGCTGATATGTGCCATCATGTCGATGGAAATGCTCGATGTTAAATTAGGGAAATGGCGGTGAATTTTTATGCAGATAGCAGTGGCCAGCGGCAAGGGGGGGACGGGTAAGACCACCGTCGCCGTCAACCTGGCCCTGGCCTTGGCCGAAAAAGGGCCTCTACAATTTTTAGACTGTGATGTGGAAGAACCCAATGCCCACCTTTTTTTGCATCCCTCCCTGGGGGAGGAAGAAAGGGTGAATATGCCCGTACCAGTGGTGGATGAGGCCAAATGCACGGCCTGCGGCCACTGTGCCCAGGTCTGTGCCTTTAATGCCATTGCCGTCTTGGCTGGGCATGTCCTCACCTTTCCCGAACTTTGCCATGGCTGTGGGGGTTGTACCCTCCTTTGCCCCGAAGATGCACTGCGGGAAGAACCGAAGGAGATCGGGACTATTCAAAGGGGCCATAGTGGAAACATATCCTTTGTTCACGGCAAGATCAAAATCGGCTCCGCCCTGGCCCCACCCATAGTGGAGGCGGTCCGGGAGCAGGCCCGTAAAGAGGGCATCGTTATTATTGACGCCTCCCCCGGCACCTCCTGCCCGGTGGTGGCTGCAGTTAAGGATGTAGATTACTGCCTCCTGGTGACTGAACCCACCCCCTTTGGGCTCCATGACCTAAATCTGGCGGTGCAAATGTTAGGAAAGCTGAAACTAGCAGCCGGGGTTATCCTCAACCGGGCCGGTGAGGGGGATGAAATGATAGAGGAATACTGCCGGGAAAAGGGGCTGCCCCTGCACTTAAAGATTCCCTTTGATAGGCGTTATGCCGCCCTCTATGCCCGGGGCTCTGCCCTGGTGGAAGAATACCCCCACTGGCGGGAAGCCTTCCGGGATTTAATGCGGGAAATTGAAGGGAGGGTCGGCAAATGAAGGAACTTTTGGTAATAAGCGGCAAGGGTGGTACCGGCAAGACCACCATTATGGGCTCCCTGGCCGTCTTGGCTAAAGACAAGGTACTGGCCGATTGTGATGTGGATGCCGCCGACCTGCACCTTTTGCTTGAGCCTAAAATAGAAGAGTCCCACGAATTTTACGGCCTGGACAAGGCCGTCATTGACCCGGAACTCTGCACCCAGTGCGGCAAATGTCTGGAGGTATGCCGCTTTGGTGCCATCAGCGAAGACTACTATATAGACCCCATGGATTGTGAAGGCTGCCGGGTCTGTCATTATATGTGTCCGGTAGAAGCCATCTCCATGGTAAAACATCGCTCTGGCCATTGGTATATCTCCAGCAGTAATTACGGACCCTTGGTCCATGCGGCCCTGGGTATAGCAGAAGAAAACTCCGGCCTTTTGGTGAGCCTGGTGCGGCAAAAATCCCGGGAGCTGGCAGAAGAGCTGGGGGCCCGCTATGTCCTCACCGATGGGCCGCCGGGGGTGGGCTGTCCCGTGATAGCATCCTTGGCTGATATCGACCTGGCCCTCATTGTAACCGAACCGACGGTGGCCGGGCTCCATGATTTAGAACGGGTCTTGGCCTTGACGGAGCACTTCCAGGTGCCAGCCGTCGTCTGTGTCAATAAATATGATTTGGCCGAAGGCAAAACTGACGAACTGGAGGATTACTGCCGGGAAAAGGAAATCGAAGTGGTGGGCCTGATTCCCTTTCGGCAAGAAGTTAACCGGGCCGTTATCCAAGGAAAACCGGTGGTGGAATACAGCCCCGGGCCGGCGGCTGATGCCATCGTGGATTTATGGGGAAGGGTGAAGGGTCTATTAGACAACAGAGAATAGCCTTTGGAAAAAGGAGCCGCAAGGCTTCTTTTTTCATGGAATTTTTTCGTCCCCTATCCTTGCCAAGTCAATATTTTAGTGTTAATATATAAGGGAAGATTGAACAATTGTTCAAATGATGAGCAAATAAATAAGGGATTATGTCCATTAGAAGGGGGAGCGGGGTGATGGAAAATATAAAGAGGCAGTTGCTTTCGAAGGATGAAATTGATCAGCTTGCAGAGATATTTAAAGTACTGGGGGATCAAACCCGTATCGGAATTATCAGTACCCTGTCGGAGGGAGAGCGCTGTGTCCAGGATATATCTGCCACCCTGGGGATGGGAATCTCCGCCGTTTCCCACCAACTGCGGATACTCAGGGGAGCGCGGCTGGTCAAGTATCGGCGGGAAGGGAAACACCGGTATTATTCCTTGGATGATGAACATGTTATGACCCTTTTCGGCATGGCCCTGGAACATATACGTCATGATTAAATATAATAAATGAGTTAGGTGACGAGGTGGAGGATATGGAGGTGTTATCATGCAATATATTTTGGATAACCTGGATTGCGCCCATTGTGCGCTAAAAATAGAAGAGGAAATCAATAAAATCGAAGGGATTGAGCCCGTCAGCATAAATTTTGCTACCAAATCGGTTTTCCTCCATCCGACCCATGTGCCAGCGGCCCAGGAAATTATTGCTGGTATTGAACCGGGGGTGGTCCTTATCCCCGCCCGGGAGGCCCGGGAGGTTGCCGCTGCTGGGGAGGGGGGGAGGGGAGAAATTAGGCTCCATTTTTTCCGGACCCTTATGGCGGGTATTTTATTTGCCCTAGGCCTCCTTTTCCCCCAAGCCCTGGCGACCATCCCCCATCGTCTGGGGGAGTACGGTGTCTTTTTGACGGCCTATCTGCTGGCTGGAGGGCCGGTGATTTTATCGGCTTTGAAAAACCTGGGTCAAAGGGAAATTTTTGATGAAAAGTTTTTGATGACCATTGCCACCGCCGGCGCCATTGCCATCGACCAGCTGCCGGAGGCAGTGGCGGTGATGCTCTTCTTTTCCATTGGGGAATTTTTGCAGTCCTTGGCGGTAAATCGTTCCCG
>JAAYTH010000223.1 GCA_012523785.1 Bacillota bacterium
CTGCGGGCCACCGGCTATGGAGGGCTTGTCTCTGAGTGGGAAAAGGTGGCAAAATACTTTCGCATCGGCTAGGGGCAATACACCCGACCACAATTGTACATGATGCTTTGGAGGTATGAAGATGAATGGGCGCCTGAAGACAGCGATGGAAATTTCCCTAGAGCAGTCTAGCCGTTTCTCTCCCGGCGGCGGTTCTCCCTTACGGGGATTGGACGATCTGGGACTGGAGGCCTTTCTCCGCCTTTTAAATCCGGAATTGTCCCTGCCGGTGGCCGATGTAAAACCCCGGCTGCTAACAGTTAAACTCCGGGAGAGGAATGAAAGAAGGGAAATCTCCCTAGGGATCAGAAATCTCGGACGGGGATACCTATCCGGGAGCATTGAGGTGTCAGACAATATCCCCGGCCTGGAGTTATCCAGCGGCCGCTTCGGGGTGGATGGCCGGGATAGACAAGAAGCCCAAATCACCATCCACATCAATGGCAGCCAGCTGGAGCCGGGCCGACGCTACAATACCAATTTGACACTATTGACAAATGGCCAACCGGAAAAAATTGTAGTTAAGCTAGTTGTTCAATTGGTGGATGGGCAAGCCCGGGCCAGGGAGATGACGGGGTTTCTAATAAAGTATGGCACACTGGCAATGTTGGGATACTGGCTGCTGTTATTGCACAAAATTAGCTTGATCTACGGTTTCGACAGCCCTTTTAGCCCAATAAGTGATTCCACTATTCTGGCCCGGACCCTCCTTATTTATCTTTTCTTGCTCGCCGTCTTCAATTTACCCCTTTTACGATCGCTCTGTGGCCGCAGGACTAACAATTATCTTTGGCTCCTCTGGGCAATATCGCTAATTTATACCGTGTATAAATTAGAAAGGGTCATAAGCGCAGGCACACCGGAAATCGCCTCGGCGGTTATCACCATCTATGCCCTGGCAATCATTGTACCCGCTGTCATTATTGTCCTAGTTCGCCAAACTTATTATCGACTACCCCATTTACACGGTTCCCTGGCCCTGGGCCTAATTGTTGTTATAACCGCATTATTGTGGGGCGGCCTGAACAACAACCCCTCCTGGTTAGTTGCTTGGAGTACCAAGCTGCCGATTGAGCAAACACAGACAGGGGCCGAATTAATTTTACATGCCATGGATAATGATAACGCTATCTACCATCTGTCAAGGGTGGAGCAAAAGAGGATAGAGATTACATTTAGTCAGGATTGTTGGGTCAGGGCCCGGCAGGATGGGGAACTGATTACGGAAAAAACCTACACACCTGGCGAGGAAATAACCCTATCCGATGCCACCGAGACTTATATCCGTCTGGGTTTCCCCCTGGGAGCCCATATCATGGTCAATGGTATAGCATTAGATGATGATATACCTAGTGCCCCCTTTAATATTATAATTGTTAAGCAACAACAACCAAAACAGGGGGCATTCTAGGCAAAGGAGGGGTGCTGTTTGGTGGTATTCGATAATATCACCATACGCCATACGCCTTAAGCAGTGCGTCGATTAAGATCCTCCAGCTCATTTACCCTATTTCGCAAAGCTGTAATTTCCCTTTGCAAATGTAAAATAACTTCGGCCACCGGATCGGGTAAATTCCCATGTTCCAAATCAACACCTTCTGCCCGCCGCCCATTTCTTTTCACAACCTTGGCCGGTACCCCTACCACCGTAGTATTGGCCGGAACCGACTTCACCACTACTGAACCTGCCCCCACCTTTACATTATCACCTATGGTTATGGAACCTAATATTTTTGCACCAGAACCAATAACGACATTTGAACCAATGGTGGGATGCCTTTTTCCCTTCTCTTTTCCCGTCCCCCCCAAGGTAACCCCTTGATAAAGGGTAACATTATCTCCTATTTCCGCCGTCTCCCCGATGACTACCCCGGAACCGTGGTCAATGAAAAATCCAGACCCTATTCTAGCCCCGGGGTGAATTTCAATGCCGGTAAAGAATCGGCTCAAATGAGACACTATCCGTGCTGCAAAGAATTGCTTGTGCCCATATAACCAATGGGCAACACGATGCAGCATCAGGGCATGAAAACCGGGATAACACAAAACCGTTTCCAAAACACCCTTGGCGGCCGGATCCCTTTCCTGTATTGTTTTAATCTCCCTTTGTAGCCCTTCTAGCATGACCTTTAACCCCCTTGCTCATTATCGTCAAAAAGACCCGTGCTCAAATATTTTTCTCCAGTATCCGGGGCAATAGCCACGATATTTTGCCCATCATCTAATTCCTTAGCCAAGGTAATAGCGGCTACCACTGCCGCCCCGGAAGAAATCCCCAGTAATAAACCCTCCTCCCGGGCTAACCTTACCGTCATGGCATAGGCCTCTTCATCACTAACCCTAAATATACGGTCAATTAAATCCCCTTCTAATACCTTCGGTACAAAACCGGCCCCTATCCCTTGGATTTTATGGGGACCAGGTTTTTCCCCAGACAGTACTGCCGATGTGGCGGGTTCAACGGCCGCGATAATTA
>JAAYTH010000224.1 GCA_012523785.1 Bacillota bacterium
CCCATTCCGGCTCCCAGGCCAATATGGCCGTTTATTTTGCCCTTCTGGACCCGGGGGATACAATCCTGGGGATGAGCTTGACCCACGGGGGGCACCTGACCCATGGCCATCCCATCAACATTTCCGGCAAGTATTACAATATAGTTTCCTATGGTGTAAGCCGGGAGACGGGCCGCATCGATTATGATGAGGTTCGGCGCTTAGCCCGGCGCTATAATCCCAAAATTATCGTGGCCGGAGCCAGTGCCTACCCCCGCATTATTGATTTTGGCCTATTTGCCGAGATTGCCCGGGAGACCGGGGCTTATTTAATGGCTGATATTGCCCATATTGCCGGGCTGGTGGCGGTTGGGCTTCACCCCAGCCCCTCTAGCGATGCCGACTTTATTACCACCACCACCCATAAAACCCTGCGGGGGCCCCGGGGGGGGATGATCCTCTGCAAGGAGGAGTATGCCGCTGAAATTGACCGGGCTGTTTTTCCCGGTATCCAAGGTGGGCCCCTTATGCATATCATTGCTGCCAAGGCGGTAGCTCTGGGGGAAGCCCTCCTGGAGGATTTTGCCTCCTACCAACGACAGGTTATTGCCAACGCCCAAGCCCTGGCCCAGGGGCTTTTGGCGCGGGATTTTAAATTGGTCTCTGGTGGTACCGATAATCATTTACTGCTGGTGGACCTAAGAAGTAAAGGGCTGACGGGCAAGGAGGCCGAGGAGGTGTTGGGCGCCGCCGGGATCACGGTAAATAAGAATTCTATTCCCTTTGATTCTGAAAGCCCCTTCATCACCAGCGGCATCCGACTGGGGACACCGGCCATGACTTCCCGGGGGATGCAGGCGGCGGAGATGGAAGAAATTGCAGATTTGATTCATCTGGCCCTCACCCATCGGGATGACGGGCAGGTCCGGGCCCGGGTCAACAAAAGGGTCCGGGATCTTTGTGACGGCTTCCCATTGTATGCCGGCCTATTACCTACTAGAACCAAATAGGGTGCAAATTTCCTACTAGAAAGGGCTACTTTACTAAAGGAGGAGGAGCCACCATGGAAGGAAACCAGGTAATGGTACTAGATCACCCACTCATTCAACACAAACTGACCCTCATCAGAGACAAGGGAACCGGCCCCAAGGAATTTAGGGAATTGATTGAAGAAGTTGCTCTGCTTATGGCCTATGAAGTGACCCGGGATCTGCGCTTGGAGGATGTTGAAGTAGAGACCCCGGTGGGGCCGGCCCGGTGCCGCACCATAGCCGGCAAAAAACTGGCCGTTGTTCCTATTTTACGGGCGGGGCTGGGGATGGTGGACGGTATCCTCAAGCTCATCCCCACGGCCAAGGTGGGGCATATTGGTATCTACCGGGATCCGGTAACCTTGAAGGCGGTGGATTACTACTGTAAGCTCCCGGAAGACATTGAAGAACGGGTTATTATTCTGGTGGATCCTATGCTGGCCACCGGGGTTTCGGCCGCGGCGGCCATAGATTTCCTCAAGGAAAAGGGGGCTGGAAATATTAAGCTGGTATGCCTCATCGCTGCCCCGGAGGGCCTAGAGGTGATTACCGAAAATCACCCGGATGTGGAGATCTATGTGGCGGCTATTGACCACTGCCTCAATGAACACGCCTATATTGTGCCGGGTTTGGGCGATGCGGGGGATAGGCTCTATGGAACCAAATAGACGGCCTCCCTGGGATGCTTATTTTATGGAAATTGCCCATGTTGTGGCCCAACGCTCCACCTGTCTCCGGAGGCGGGTGGGGGCAGTGTTGGTGCGGGACAAGCATATCTTGGCCACCGGCTATAACGGGGCCCCCAC
>JAAYTH010000225.1 GCA_012523785.1 Bacillota bacterium
CCCCCCACGGTTTAAGTGATAAACAAAGCAATAACTTACCTGGGAACACGGAACGGTGGGGGCACCGTTCCCTACGGTTTACCCGGTCAACTTTGCAGCAACTTGTAGGGAACGACGCCCTCGTCGTTCCGACCCCCCACGGTTTAAGCGATAAACAGCGCAATAACTTACCTGGGAACACGGAACGGTGGGGGCACCGTTCCCTACGGTTTGCCCGGTCAACTTTGCAGCAACTTGTAGAGAACGACGCCCCCGTCGTTCCGAAGGACTGCCACACCGATTACCGACTAGCACCCCCCGAACACCGCACCCTATCAATTAACTTCCGCCCCTCCACCACAAATAAAGGAAGAAAGCTCCACCCCACCACCAGCCCCCAATCCGGCAGGGGCAAAGGGGCGGTGGCGAAAACACCCCTCAGGAAGGGCAGTAAAACTACAGCCAGCTGCAGCGAAACCGATAACAGGAAAGCATAAACCAGGCTGATATTTCCCCCCAGCCCCAGGCTAAAAAGAGACTCAGTCCGGCTGCGGATATTAAAAGAGTGCACCAGCTGAGAAAAGGCCAGGGTCGAAAAGGCAATGGTGCGGGCCGCCCTCAGGGGCCGCCCCCAACGAAGGGCCAGCCCATAGGATGCCAGGGATATAATCCCCAGCATTATACCCTGCCCTAGGATGCCAGCCGCCATATCCCGGGAGAGCACCCCTTCCCCCCGGGGTCGGGGCCTCCTTTTCATAATCCCCCTCTCCGATGGTTCTAGACCCAGGGCCAGGGCCGGGGCCCCATCGGTGATCAAGTTCATCCATAAAAGCTGAATGGGGGTCAAGGGGCTGCCCCAACCCAAGAGGATGGCCATAAAAATAGTAATTATTTCCCCGATATTACAAGCCAGAAGATACTGGATGGACTTGCGGATATTATCGTAAATAGTCCGCCCCTCCCTCACAGCATTGACAATGGTGGCAAAATTGTCATCCAAAAGAACCATGTCGGCGGCTTGTTTGGCCACCGCCGTACCCGTTATCCCCATGGCCACGCCTATATCAGCCCTTTTCAAGGCCGGGGCATCATTAACCCCATCCCCAGTCATGGCCACCACATGGCCCTTTTTTTGTAGGGCCTCTATAATTTTTAACTTATGTTCCGGGCTAACCCGGGCGTAAACAGTGGTATTCCCCACCGCCTCCTGCAGTTCCTTGCCATTCATTTTGTTTAAATCAATACCCGTCAACACCCCATCCCCCGGCCACAAAATATCCAGGTCCTGGGCGATTGCGGCCGCCGTTTCCGGATGATCACCGGTGATCATAATTGTCCTTATCCCCGCCCGGCGGCTGATTTCCACCGCCTCCGTGGCCTCAGGCCGGGCCGGATCCTGGAGGGCAAAAAACCCCACCAGGGTCAATTCCCTCTCTACGGTGGCCGTCGCTAATTCCGCTGGCACTTGGGGCCAAGAACGCAGGGCCAGGGCCAGCACCCGCTCCCCCCGGGCCGCTAAATCCCCATTGATGGCAATGAGCCGCTCCTTATATTCCCCCGTCAGGGTTTTTCTTCCCCTTTGGGTAAAGAGGTGGGTGCAGGCC
>JAAYTH010000226.1 GCA_012523785.1 Bacillota bacterium
CAAAATCCCGGGGGGCCTGGGTCAAGGTCACAAAGGCCGAATCCCCCGCCGTGGCAATTAGGGTAGCCACAACCGTGCCAAAACTCACCGTATCCTTTACATAGAGGGGCATTATTAAAATTGACCCACCGCAACCGGGAAGAATGCCCAACAGGGAGCCTATTAGGGGCTGATACCTTTTTGCCCCCTCAATGGCCGCCACAAAGGCCCCCTGCTGCTTATAATCAATGTAACCAAAGAAAAGGAGGACCACACCCACAAAGACCGTAACCTGGATAAAGGCCCCTTCTGCACTTGTTAAAAAAACAGCCCATAAATTACTATACATCTTGCATCACTCCCAGAATCATCTTCCCGCACATCATTTCTGATCTGGATTTCCTAAATACACCTAAAAATAAGTGGGTGGGGTTGAAAATTGGATCCTTACTCCATCAAATCACCACATCTTCATTGAGATGACTGCAATTAGTAGCTATGGCATTCATGGCCGCCGCATTAATGGGGTAGGCAGCAGGTGATGGTGAAACCAAGGGATGGGTCGCTGCTTGGAAGGTATTGAGTTCCGTGGCTGTAATATCCTTTTGGATAGCCAAACTCAAAATGTTTATCATCTCAGCAACTGCATTGCCACCGGAAATTTGGGCCCCCAAGATAATTCCAGAACAGCGGGAAAATATCAATTTTATGTTGACCTCCCGGGCATCGGGTAGGGAACCCGGATGACGGTCCATAGTTCGGAATTCACCCTTCATGATACAAAATTCTTCCTGCCGGGCCCGGGCTTCCGTCAAGCCGGCGGCAGCAAAGGTTTTGCCAAATATTTTAGTGGCAAAGGTGCTTATGGTGCCCTTGTTGGCCCGGATGAGCCGCAAATGAAATATATTGCTCCCGGCAATTTTGGCTTCCATGGTGGCCGTCGAGGCCAATAATAAGGGCACATCTTTTCCCGTAAAGAAACACTTCTTTTCCGCACAGTCACCGACGGCAAAAATGTCGGGGTCGCTGGTACGCATGTACTGATCAACTACAATTGCTCCAGCATCATTCATCTCCAACCCGCAATCCTGCCCCAGGACACCATTGGGTTTCATTCCCAAACCCAAGATTACCATATCCGCAGGGATCCTCCGGCCGCCCTCCAACTCAATTGCCTCCACAGATTCCTCCCCCAGGATCCTTTTCACCCGGCTCCCTGTCAATAGATTAATACCATTACCGGTCAGAAGTGCCTCAATATCATCGGTAAATCTTTTGTCAAAGGCCTGCCAGAGGCAGGATTGTGCCGCTTCTATTAGGGTAACATTTTTGCCTAATATTCTAATTTGCTCTGCAAACTCAACCCCGATAAATCCTCCCCCGATGACCACGACATTTTTGGCAATTTCAAGTTGGTCATAAATTTTACCCAGGTACTCCTCACCTTTCTTAATAGAAAACACATTGGTTAAATCATAACCGGGAATAAATGTCGGTATGATGGGTAGGGAGCCGGTGGCAATGACCAACTTTTTGTAAGCAATTGCTCCGCTATCTCGGGTGGTAACTGTTTTTTCCTCCCTATTTATCCCTAGGGCAGTGTCAATAATTAGGTTAATATTGGTTCTTGATAGGCCAAAATCGGGAATGACATTCTTTTTTATATCCCGCAGAGTGCCAAAGATGTAGGGAATACCACAGGGTACCATGACGGTTTCCGTATCCCGGATTAAAGTAATGTCAATATCCTTCCCATAGGCCTTGCGCGCCATGGTAGCAGTTAATAA
>JAAYTH010000032.1 GCA_012523785.1 Bacillota bacterium
GGCCAAAGATTAACCCCTTGACCTAATCCCCTTGTCAAATGCTATAATAAACAGGTACCCCTCCGTCTTTATTGACCTAGGGCTTCATCCGGAGAATTAACCCATATTTTAAGATGTAACAAGAATCGCCCCCACTGTATCCCCACTGTATCCAAAAAATATATGATAGGAGGAGCTCAATGGCCCGCACAAAAAAGCAAAAAGAGCTGCTAGAAGTTTATTTCACACCCTCTGCCTTCATCGTGGAAGGAGAGCAAGAGTTACCCGAAGGCCCAAGGGATTGGATGGTCAAATTCCGGAAAGATAAATACAGGGCCCTCCTTCACCTGGGCTTTTTGCAGAGGGAAAAATGGTTTTCCCCCGGCTTGGGCTACCTCCATCGTATTGCGGAACTGCTCATCACTAAAATTGGCCAACAGCCAGATGTGGAAATTAGCCGTGATACTGTGCTGGTTGATTTAGATGAAGATGAGTTGGAGGAGCTTATAAATGATATCCCCTTTGTCTTGGGAATGGAGTATATCGACGCCAATTGGATTCAGAGCCTTTGGGAGACACTACTATCCATCTTTCGCCAGGAAATAAAGGTGTTCGATGGCACCGTCAGTAGGTACTTTGCCGAACATAATTCAAATATCAATGTTGTGGGTCGGGTCTTTTTTCATTTAGTAGAAAATAAGGATAAAGATTTTCCCTTTGCCTTCATGGCCACCTATTCTAGCAAACCGGTAAAAAGCAAAAGGGCGGTACACACCCCTTTGAAAAATGCCCTGCGGGAATTCGCCGGGGAAGAAAAGCAACTTCTCAGCCTAATTGCAACGGTCCTTCGGGCTGCACAAAAGAGCAATTTTATTTCCGACCTGTTGGAAAGTGGCGAATTGTTTTCACCCCTAAAACTAACTGTGGAAGAGGCCCACACTGTTTTAAAAGAAATTACTTTATATGAAAAAGCCGGCATTATGTGTAGAGTACCCGACTGGTGGCGTAAAAAAACTAATTCCCTTCGCCTGGCAATCACCGTGGGAGACAAAAAACCATCTAGGCTGGGATTGGATGCAATTCTAGATTTTTCCCTGTCCCTTAAAATAGGGGATGAATCCCTCAGTGAAGACGAACTGGCTGAATTTTTGCATATGGCCGAGGGGCTTATCAAATACAAGGGCAAATGGGTTGAGATCAACAAGGACAAGCTAAATGCTTTACTTTCCGCCTTTGACAAGGTTAAGGATCTGGCAAAAGAAGGGGAATTATCCATCGGGGAAGCCATGCGTCTGGAACTAAATGGCAACAAGCTGTTAGATATTCCGGAAGAAGAAGTAGAGGTTTCAATTACCAATGGAGAATGGCTTAAAACTGTAAAGAAAGATTTAAGTCACCCCCTATCATTAGCCAAGATCAACATAGCACCTTCATTCAATGGCCGCCTGCGACCTTATCAGGAAAACGGTTATCAATGGCTGTATCAGATGTCTGAATTGAGATTTGGTGCCTGCCTGGCCGATGATATGGGGCTGGGTAAAACTGTACAGATTATTGCTTTTCTGGAACACGCCAGAACCCATTCTGGGGGCAAAGCATTATTGATCCTCCCGGCATCCCTCATCGGCAATTGGCAAAGGGAAGTGGAAAAATTTGCCCCGGCCATGCCCTATCAAATATTACATAGAAGTGCCCTCAAGGGCGGAGAAACAATTCAGATTGAAGAAGGTGCCTTCCTTTATATTACCACCTATGGTATGGCCGCCCGGCTAGAGGAATTAAAAGACAGGCAATGGAATTACCTGATCCTGGATGAGGCCCAGGCCATTAAAAACCCGGCAACCAAACAGACCAAGGCTATTAAGCAAATCCCGGCTGCAATGCGCTTTGCCCTAACTGGAACCCCCATTGAAAACCGTTTGGGGGATCTATGGTCCCTATTTGATTTTCTCAATCAAGGGCTCTTGGGAACTGCTAAGGAATTTACTAATTTCACCAAGGAGCTGCAAGAATATTCCGGTGGATATACCAGGCTGCGCAGATTGATACAACCTTTTATTCTCAGAAGGCTAAAAACCGATAAAAGTATTATTTCAGATCTACCCGACAAGCTAGAAATAAACGTCTATACCAGCCTGACCAACAAACAGATTGCCCTCTACAGGCAATTGATCCGGCAGATAAAGGGGAAATTGCAGGACGCTGAAGGAATTGAACGCCAGGGACTTGTTCTCTCTTCTATCGTGAAGTTTAAACAAATCTGCAACCATCCGGATCAATACATAGGCCGGGAAGAATATAAACCAACGCAAAGTGGTAAATTCCAACAACTGCGGGATATTTGCCAAACAATCCGGGAAAAACGCGAGCGAGTGTTAGTTTTTACCCAATTCCGGGAAATGACAGAACCAATATCCGATTACCTGGCTACTGTATTTGGTAAAAGAGGTTTTGTACTGCATGGAGGCACCCCGGTAAAGAAGCGCAATGAAATTGTAACCCAGTTCAATGGTGAACAATACATCCCCTACATGGTACTTTCCCTAAGGGCCGGTGGTGTGGGTTTAAATCTGACGGGGGCCAACCATGTGATCCATTTTGACCGCTGGTGGAACCCGGCTGTAGAAAACCAGGCCACTGATCGGGCCTTTCGCATCGGCCAAAAAAAGAATGTTATGGTGCATAAGTTTGTGACCAGGGATACAATAGAAGAAAAGATTGATGCCATCATCGCCGATAAACAAAAATTAGCTGGGGAACTATTGGGTTCAGCCGGTGAACGTTGGATCACCGAGTATAGCAATGAAGAATTGCTGGAACTATTCTCTCTAGGTGGTGATAGAAAATGAGTTATGGATACTTCCGCTATGTTACCGTAGCGGAGAAAAAAGCAAGGGCAAAAAAGTCGCTGGATAAATTACGGAGGAAATATCCGGAGCTTGAGCCCGTCACAATTGAAGGCCGAGGCCTGGCCAAAAGCTGGTGGGGAAAGGCCTGGAACCTCAACCTGGAAAGCTATGCCGATTACTACAACCGCATTGGCCGGGGCAAAAGCTATGTCCGCAACAATGCAGTCTTGGATTTAAAGATAGCCAAGGGGAAAATTGAGGCCAAGGTGCAGGGAACCAAGACAAAACCCTATGAAGTAACAATCGAGATTGACACCATTGGTGACAAAAAACGGTGCGAAATTCTTCAATTATGCAATCGGAGGATCGATACCCTGGAGCAGTTGGTGGAGGGAGAATTCTCCAAGGAACTGGAAATCCTTTTCACAGACAAAAAGTACTCCATGTTTCCCTCCCCGGAGGAAATCCATTTCGATTGTAGCTGCCCCGACTGGGCTCTAATGTGCAAACACGTGGCAGCAGCCCTGTACGGTGTCGGTGCCCGACTGGACACCAACCCCCTCCTGTTTTTTGAGCTGCGGGATATTAACAGCCGGGAGTTAATCCGAAAATCAATGGAAGAAAAGATTGAGAGCATGCTCAAGAACGCCGGCAGGAAAAGCAAGCGGGAGATTGCAGAAGAAGACATCCCGGATATCTTTGGCCTCTAAGACAAGCGAATGCACCGGAGAAAATCCCGGTGCATTCTAAAGCTTGCTTACCAAATAGGCAGCAAACATGTTAATATCATTTTCTTTTCCACCCCTAGGAAAAATTTAAGATTGACAAAGCTGTCTAATCACGATAGACTAAATATGTCTAATGATATACGACAGGAGGTTATTATATGGACCCATATAAATTAGGTGAAATGGAAGAACTGTTTGCACA
>JAAYTH010000033.1 GCA_012523785.1 Bacillota bacterium
GTGATGCAAAAGTAAAATTAGCAGCGGATATGCCCCCGGTTACTACCCTGACAACTAGGGGATTATTTACGGGTATACTTAACTAAAATAGCGGAATCGCGAGTTTTTCGTGGCGGGGATGGCACATTTAACCCAAATTTTTACCCAGCATAATTACTATGTATAAAATCGCATGGGTGGAGCCCCGGAAGAAGCTATTTTAATCCTCCCGCCGGTGCTACTGTAGGGGGCATGGGCATCTATTCAGCAGTACCCGCAAGGCGGTGGGAAAGGGTTCCCCTTTATGAAACCTCTTTAGCCACCATCCCGCCTGTCCAACATCCGGTGGTAGGAGGACGTTCCCCGGGGAATCTTTGCAGGTTTAAGGGGCTAGATCCTTGGCTTCACCCAAGATATCGGCACCGGGCGACTTTGGACAGCAACCCCGTAACTCCTCCACCAGGCTGTTAAAGTGCAGGTTGCGGGGAAGGTGGGAGAGAAGGCCGTCCATGATGTCGATGTCTTTTCTCGTCAGGCCGGTGTTGGGCAAGACGAAGATCCGGCCGTGGCGGGTCTGGAGCATGGTTTCATCTTCGGAAACTAATCTTTCTTCCATCTTTTCCCCCGGGCGGATGCCGGTAATTTCAATGGCAATGTCTTTACCCGGCTCAAAACCGGAGAGTTTGATCATCTGCCGGGCCAGGTCCATTATCCTCATCGGCTCCCCCATATCCAGGATAAATATTTCCCCCTTCCCGGCCATGGCCCCGGCCTGAATCACCAACTGCACGGCCTCGGGGATGGTCATAAAGTAGCGGGTCATGTCGGGATGGGTTACGGTTAGGGGCCCCCCCTGGGCAATTTGTTGGCGAAAAAGGGGAACAACGCTCCCCCGGCTGCCCAAGACATTGCCAAAGCGGACGGCACAGAATTGGGTACTGCTTTCCCGCCCCATCCTCTGCACAATAATTTCTGCCACCCGCTTGCTGGCCCCCATGACACTGCTGGGGTCAACTGCCTTATCGGTGGAAATAAGGACGAACCTTTTGGCCCCATATTTATCCGCCGCCTCCACCACATTTAAGGTGCCCAGGACATTATTCTTCACCGCCTCGGCAGGATTGGCCTCCATTAGGGGCACATGCTTGTGGGCAGCGGCATGAAAAATCACCGCCGGCCCTTCGGTGGCAAAAATCCCCTCCATCCGCAATTTATCTTGGACATCGGCTATCAGGGGCCGCACCGTAAGATGGGGGAATTTATCCCGCAGCTCATTATGTATGGCAAAAATACTGTTTTCACCATGCCCCAACAAGAGCAGCCGGGCCGGATCAAAGGGGGCAATCTGGCGGCAAAGTTCCGAGCCAATGGAACCGCCGGCTCCGGTAATTAGTACCACCTCACCGGTAAGATACCCCGCCATCTCCCCAATATTGACATCCACCGGCGCCCGCCCCAGAAGATCCTCGATCTCTACCTTTTTAATATGATTGATGGTCACCTGGCCATCAATGAGCTCATAGACACCGGGGAGAATCTTCAGCTCTGCCTCGGTTTCCTGGCAAATTTCAATTATTTCCCGGATCTTCCTGCCCGGGGCCGAGGGGATGGCGATGATAATTTGCTGCACCTGGTATTTTTCTGCCAGAAGGGGCAGTTGGGCCACAGGGCCCAGGATGGGGTAACCATGGATAGAAAGGCCCTGTTTCACCGGGTCATTATCGACAAAGCCCGCCACCTTGAGGCCCAAATCGGGACGTTTCAAAAGCTCCCGCAGAATCATTTCCCCGGCATCGCCGGCTCCCACTATAATAACCTGCTCCCATCTATCCTTCTTCCCATTGCTATTTCTCCAGCGTGATCTAAAAAACCGGTAGAGGCGATAAGACAATCTCTCCGCCCCCAAGATAGCAATGGCCAAAATCCAGGTGAGGATAATGACACTTCGGGGCAGGCGATAGGTCGGGATGCAGTAAAAACCGGCCAGCTGGAGAAGGGCAATACCGGTGGCACCGATTACAATAGCCGTAAGATCGCTCAGGCTGGTATAACGCCACAGGCGGCGGTAAAAACCGCAGAAATAAAAAATTAAAAGGGCGATAATCGTCGTGGGCCAGGCAAAGCTGGTGTATATGGTTATATATTGGGCCGGGATGTGGCCATCAAAGCGCAGCAGAAGGGCCAGATACAGGGCCAGGTTCACTGCCGCCGCATCCACCACCGCCAGGGCTATTCTTTTGGATAGGTTTTGCATATTGTTCACCTGCTTCAGGGGCATTGTTCCTGATGTTTTATAAGATAATTATGAGCTGGCACACGGACGCGGGCGGCCAGTGGCCGCCCCTACGGTTTTACCTTGGGGATTGGTCCGGGGCACGGAACGGTGGGGGCACCGTTTCCTACGGTTTATAGGGAAGGTATTGCAGTAACCCACCCAAACCGTCGGAACCACTCCCGGTTCTGAATCCCACCCTGTGCCGCTCCGCGTCAAGGGGCAATCAACACCCTTCAAAATGCGGAACGGTGAGGGCACCGTTCCCTACTTTTACTTTGATAGGTATAGCAGCCAAAGAATTTTGATCTTATCAGAAATTGATAACACGGGGCAGTTTGTTCCTCCAACAACCGACTACCGACAACTAACCGCCGAAAACTGTAAGGAACGACGCCCTCGTCGTTCCGAAGGGCCCCTTGGATTACCCAAAAACATCCCGAAAAATCGCCTATAACCGCGCATAGGGTTATATAGTGCGCACGGGCGCG
Source organism: Bacillota bacterium (assembly GCA_012523785.1). Lineage (GTDB taxonomy): Bacteria > Bacillota > DTU030 > DTU030 > DTU030 > JAAYTH01. Next base: position 2,743 of record JAAYTH010000033.1, read on the forward strand.
GGCGGCTAGTGGCCGTCCCTACGGTTTTACCGCGGGGATTGGTCAAGGATACAGAACGGTGAGGGCACCGTTCCCTGATATGGAAGGGCCATGTCAAGACCCCGATACATTTCCTTATAAAGGCAATAGGATGCCCGGGATCTTGCACCACATCATTGGCAGATCCAATACGAAACACTAATGTTGCCCGACTTAATTGGGTATTATGGAAGAAAAGACGTTGATGTCAAGGGCCACGAAGTGGGCCGTCAGGCAAACCCTTGACTTCAATGGCTTTTCTTCCTAAAATCTCGTTTGTCGGGCCAAACAACAAAACAATAGTTCCCTATACTACACCACCTTTTATCATCTTTAGCAGAGCCCACGAGGCAGCAGACAACTAGGCAAAAACGACGGTGTTCAACCTGATATTCGCGTGTTGGTTAACGCAAGTTATAAATTCGTGAAGGAGGAGCTGCCTCGATCTACAAACGTGCGTTGGGGCATAATGCCTTGGCACCAGGGAACGGTCGAGGATCCTCCCCATCAGAGCCTAAATTGTCTGCCGCAACATGGGATCTGTCAAAGAAGATAGCAACAAATTCTTGGGATAAGTTATAGTTCCTTAAAAATTAACTGGCTTCTAGCATATGCTGATACTTCACTTCTCTACCTATAGCCCATATAAACCCTAACAGCTCCCGGGCAACGGCAACAACAGCTACAACATTTGGCTTCTTCCTACGATCCAACCTTCTGTATTTATAATTAAGACGGTGCTGAGCTTTCCAGGAAATATTATTTATTTGGGATGGTTGATCTGCTTGGCGTCTCCTTAAGGTCCCGCTTACCCGTGGTTGGTGCCGATAATGCCAGGCCGCCTCTACAAGCACCCTCCTTATACGGCTATTGCCGCATTTGGTAATACTACCCCTTGATTGTCTTGGGCCACTGGAATGCTCACTGGGTACTAGACCGGCATAGGACATAAGCTGTTTGGCTGTATCAAAGCGGGAAAGATCACCTGTTTCAGCCACTATGGTAGCTGCTGTAACTAGCCCCACTCCCCGCAGTGTTTGCAGGGCCTTAATCATCTTACCCCTGAGGTTTGTCTCCATGTTTGCAAGTTGTTCAATCTCAACTTCTAAACGTTTAATCCTGGATTCAACCTCCCCAATTGCCTGTAGATACTCCCTGAGGACTAAGGTTTGAACGCGGTGGTTGAGCTCTAAGGTACTTAGCCA
>JAAYTH010000004.1 GCA_012523785.1 Bacillota bacterium
CCTTGGCCGAGGTGGAGAAACAACGGGTTCATTACTTGGGGCGCAAGGGGGAATTGACCCTAATCTTACGAGGTATGAAGAATTTATCCCCCCATGAACGGCCAGTGGTGGGAAAGCTGGCCAACGAAGTACGGGGCCGATTGGAAACACTCATTCAGGAACGATTGATTCAGCTCAAAAACAAGTTAAAAACGGAACGTCTAAGGAAGGAGGAAGTTGATGTCACCATGCCCGGTACCAGACCTCGGGTCGGGAGCAAACATCCCCTAACCCTGGTTTTGGAAGAAATCAAGGAGTTATTCACCGGGTTAGGTTATACAGTTGTGGAAGGGCCGGAGATTGAGAGTGATTATTATAATTTTGAAGCCCTTAACCTTCCCAAAATTCATCCCGCCCGGGATATGCAGGATACCCTTTATATAACTAAGGATATTTTGCTGCGAACCCACACTTCACCGGTCCAGGTGCGGACCATGGAGGCCACAGCCCCCCAGGTTCCAGTACGGATAATCTGCCCCGGCAAAGTCTACCGGCGGGATGCCGACAGCACTCATTCTCCCATGTTCCACCAGGTGGAGGGGCTGGTAATAGACAAGGGCATAAGCTTGGCTAATTTGCGGGGTGTCTTGACATTATTTGCCCGGGTGATCTTTGGATCCGATGTGAGGGTGAGATTCCGCCCCAGTTATTTCCCCTTTACTGAACCCAGTGCTGAGGTCGATATTTCCTGTGTCATCTGTGGAGGGAAGGGCTGCCGGGTCTGTTCCCAGACAGGATGGCTGGAGATTCTGGGCTCGGGATTGGTCCATCCCCGGGTGCTGGCTATGTCGGGTTATGATCCGGAGGAGGTTTCTGGTTTTGCCTTCGGTATGGGAGTGGAGAGAATTGCCATGCTAAAATACGGCATTGACGATATTAGGCTGTTTTTCGCCAATGATGTGCGCTTTTTGGGCCAATTCGGCTATCTATAATAATATCCCTTATAAAGGCTAATAAGGGTTAGGAGGGAAACCGTGTGCAAGTATCATATAATTGGCTCCAGGAACTAATACCCTTTGAATGGACCCCCCAGGAATTGGCTGAACGACTGACCATGGCCGGCCTGGAGGTGGAACGGGTCCACCGGCTGGGTGAAAAAATACCGGGACTAGTGACGGGTTTAATCACATTTTTAGAGAAACACCCGGAGGCAGATGACCTATTAGTGGCCCAGATGACGGTGGCTAAAGATGCTCCACCATCGGTTCAGGTTGTGACCGGGGCCAAGAATATAAAGGTTGGTGACCGGGTGCCCTTGGCCTTGCCCGGCGCCGAATTACCGGGGGGAAATACTATAAAAGAGGTAAAATTTAGGGGAGTATCATCCCAGGGGATGATGTGTTCGGCTGAAGAGTTGGGCTTGGAGCCGTCACCGGCCGACGAAGGGGGGATAATGATCCTGCCCCCGGATACCCCCTTGGGTAAGAATATTGAAGAGGTGTTGGGCTGGGATGATTATGTGCTGGAAATAGAATTAACCCCGGATAGGGGAGACTGCCTGAGCATGCTGGGGGTGGCCAGGGAGGTGGCTGCCCTAACGGGTTCTAGGGTGCGGCTGCCGGCCGTCCTCGAAGATGATCTTAAGCCCCGGTTAGGGGGAGAGGGGATAAAGGTAACTATTACGGACTTTGATCTTTGTCCCCGCTACACTCTACGTCTCCTCACCGATATTAAAATTGGCCCTTCCCCCCTTTGGATGCAGCAGCGTTTGCGGGCCATGGGGATGCGTCCCATCAACAATATGGTTGATGTCACCAACTACGTTATGTTGGAACTAGGGCAGCCCCTCCATGCCTTTGATCGGGAACTGGTGCAAGACGGCGAAGTCATCGTCCGCCGGGCCAGAACCGGGGAGAAGATTGTCACCCTAGATGATCAGGAACGGGTGTTAGATGAAGACATGCTGCTTATTACCGATCCCCAGAGGGGGATTGGAATAGCCGGCGTCATGGGGGGCGCCGATAGTGAAATAACCGCCCACACCAATAGTGCCCTTTTGGAATCGGCTTGTTTTAACAGTACTAGCATCCGCAAGACGGTCCAAACCCTGGGCCTCCGCTCCGAAGCTTCCAACCGTTTCGAAAAGGGGGTAGACCCCAATGGCACCCTCCGGGCTGCCAACCGGGTGGCCTACCTTATGGAAGAAATGGGGGCTGCCCGGGCGGTGCCCTTGGTCATTGATGTCTATCCCCGAAAGATTGAACCCCTTTCAATTATTCTCCGACCCCAGCGGGTAAATAAGATATTGGGAACGGAAATTCCGGCAGCAGAAATAAAAAGGATTCTGACCAGTTTGGAATTTACCGTAACGGGGGATAACCCCTTCACTGTTTCTATACCGACCTTTCGTCCTGACATCACCATGGAGCAGGATTTGATAGAGGAAGTGGCCCGTATCTATGGTTATGATCGCATTCGGGGTACAATGGTGCAGGGTACCTTTGCTCCGGTAAAACGCTTCCCGGAACAACAAATGGAAGAGAAGATTAAAGAACTCCTGACGGGCTGGGGCTGCACAGAAATTATTACCTATAGTTTTTACAGCCCCCGCTATTTTGATTACCTGCGCTTGCCCCCGGATCACCCCGCCCGCCGCTGTATTCCCCTTTCTAACCCCCTCTCCGAAATACAGTCGGTTATGCGGACTACCGCCCTACCCAGTATGATTGAGGCCTTGGCTTTTAATCTGAAACACAAAAATTCCAACCTGGCCCTTTTTGAGGTGGGCCGCCTCTATTGGGGAGATTTTCCCCTACAGGGACTCCCCCAAGAACCCCGCTTTCTGGCCCTGGGCCTGGCAGGTAAAAGGGAAGAGGCTAGTTGGAAACAGCCGGCCCGGGAAACGGATTTTTTTAGCCTCAAGGGCCTGGTGGAGGAGCTGGTTAGAAGGCTGAGAATAGAAGGATTTTCCTTTGTTCCCTCCCAACATCCCTCCTTTCATCCGGGGCGGCAGGCGGCCCTCCGGGTGGAGGAAGGAGAAATAGGAGTGTTGGGCGAATTACACCCTGATGTTGCCGAAGCTTGGGAAGTAAAAGAGCGCCTCTATTTGGCGGAACTGAATTTGGAGGCCTGGGCACAAAATTTTGCCGGAGGCATATTATACCGACAACTGCCCCGCTATCCGGCTGTGGCCCGGGATCTAGCCATCATTGTGGATGGGGGGATCAGTGCGGCGGAAATTGAGGATACTATAAAAAAGGCTGGTGGTGATCTGCTGGTAGAAGTGCGGCTTTTTGACCACTACAAAGGGGATCAGGTTCCAGCTGGAAAGAAAAGCCTGGCCTACAGCCTTCTGTATCAAGCCCCGGATCGCACCTTAACGGATGAAGTTGTCTCCGACCTCCACGGGGAGATCATTCAGGCCCTAACCAAGTCAGTAGGGGCAGTCCTTAGATAGGCCCCAAGGCCCCACCGGGGTGGTTGTTAAGGGGAGTAAACTAAGGCTAGTGTTTCTTTCCGGTTTAAGGAGGATTTTCCCCTACCGTTGGGGAACTATCCCTTAACAAGGGGTACGAGAAAAGGGTGAGGATAGTGGATTCTGAAAGAACAAGGGTAAAGGTGCAAATTTATGGGGAAGAATATACTTTAAAGGGCCGGGCTAATCCGGAATACATCCGGGAAATAGCCCGCTATGTGGATGGGATCATGATGGAAATTAAGGAGAGAAACCCCAAATTGGCCTCGACCCAGGTGGCCGTCCTGGCGGCGGTTAACATTGCTGATCTCTACTTTACATCTCGTTGGAATGACAAAGCAGAAGATGTCAAGGAAGGAACCGCCGGCAAAGCGGGGGAGGTATAGGAGTGAACTGGTTGGACCTGCTGGTGTTTACCACCGTGGGTATCCGGACTTGGTTTGGTTACCGGCGTGGTTTCATCCATCAGGTCTTTGGATTACTGGGCCTTGTGGTGGGAATTGTGGTTGCCACCTGCTATTATTTCCCCCTGCAAAGGGCACTATCGGACTATATAAAACTACCTTTTCCAATTCTGGCTGTTATGGCCTTTCTTTTGCTGCTAATGGGAATAGTGCTGGCCGCCCGCATCCTTGGCCACATCTGCACCAGTCTTTTTCAGGTGCCGGGATTGGGAGTAATAAATGCTTTCAGTGGAGCCTTGTTGGGGGCCCTGGTATCTTTACTAATCGTGGCTATTTTATTTAGTGTTTTGCAGCTCTTTAGTATTGCTCCGGTGGAAGCCGCCTTATCCACATCCCTTCTAGCCCCCTACCTGGAAAAATACACCCCCCTATTTTTTGATTTCTTGGATGATTACTTACCCCGGGGGGAAAGGGGGAGGTTTTTGCCGCCGGGGGAATCCATACCTATGGATAGAAGGGAATTGTAAGGGATTTAGGAGGGAAGGATGCTTGGATGAATATAGTGTGATCCGGATTTTTACCGAAATAGCCGATTTGCTGGAAATTAAAGGTGATAATCCTTACCGAATCAGGGCCTACCGGCGTGCAGCCCGGGCCCTGAAACGTTTTCCGGAGAATATACGAAGGCTGTGGGAAAGGGGAGAATTGCAAACTATCCCCGGGATTGGCAAGGAACTGGCGGGGAAAATTTCTGAAATCCTAACTGGGGGAACCTGTCACTACTTAGAAGAACTGTATCAAGAAGTGCCGCCGGGGCTTTTGGAATTTTTAGCCTTGCCGGGGGTGGGCCCCAGGACCATCCGCACCCTTTATTCCCAATTGGGGATTATATCCTTGGCGGAACTGGAGAAGGCGGCCCGGAAGGGGGAACTGCGTCAACTGCCGGGTTTGGGAGCCAAGACCGAGCTCAAGATTTTGCAGGGAATTCAGGCTTATAAAGCCCGCCGGGGTGAATTTCCCGTGGGGGAGGTATTGCCCCTGGCTGAAGAATTGTACCACTATTTACGCCCCTTGGCCGAAGTAGAGGCTATCAGCCTTACGGGGGGTCTGCGGCGGCGTAGGGATAAGGTGAAGGATATTGACATATTGGTATCCTCCCGGAAGGGGAAAGGGGTCATTGCTAGC
>JAAYTH010000034.1 GCA_012523785.1 Bacillota bacterium
AGTTAATTCCTCCCCATAGAGTTCCCCTTGAAAATCAAAGAGATTGATCTCCACCCGGGTTTCCCCGGGGCCAAAGGTGGGACAACCCCCCACATTGGCAACACCATAAAAGACATGCTCCGCCCAGCGGCAACGTACCAGATAAACCCCCTTAGATAGGGCGGGCTTCCCCATCACTTGTATGTTTGCAGTGGGAAAACCAAGATGTCGACCTCTTTTGGCGCCGTGGACAATGGTCCCGGTAATGGCAAAATACCGGCCAAGTAGACTATTAGCTACTCCAACCTTTCCTTCCCCAAGGAGCTGTCTGATGATGGTGCTACTGACCACCATGTCACCCACAACCACCGGGGGAATAACCGTAACCGCCAAAGAAGTATCCTGGCCTAAACGGCGCAAAAGGGTTGATGTGCCCCCACCCTTATAGCCAAACCGGTAATTATAACCAACGACAACACCTGCAACACCTATCTTTCCCCGGAGAAAGTCGACAACAAATTCCCTGGGGTTCATCCTTCGCAGCATCTCGCTAAATTGAATTTGGAGGAGGACATCGACCCCCATTTCCTCCAGGAGCCGCTTCTTTTCGCTCCTAGTTGTCAAAAGGGGAAGATGGGCATTGGGGTTAAGAATCTTTTTCGGATGGGGCTCAAAAACCATCACCATAGCAGTACCGCCCTCCGCCGAAGCCTGCTCCCGTGCTGATTTTATTATCTGTTGATGCCCCAGGTGTACCCCGTCAAAATTACCCAGGGCTATAAAAATATGGTCATATTTAGGTTGCCAATTTTCCCAGCCATTGATTACTTCCATTGCCAATTCTTCTCCTATTGTAACTGCCCTGCCATACCTGCAGAGCATATGTTATTAGCCTTCCGGATAGGCCACAAGCCATCTTAATAGTCATCCTGGGGACAAGGCCCGAAGGATCTTTGCCAAGATCCTTCGCTTCACTCAGGATAAGACTAACTAAAGGTTACTACTGAACAGTTACCCTCTATTTATGGTTCATAAAATACTTTATAAGGACGAAAATAACCGCTGGTGGCTTCCACTGTCCAGTGGGCCAGGGCAATTAGATTGCCCGATGGCTGTTCCAACCTTACCAACTGGCCGGGATCCAGGGGGGTGCCCATACCCTCAGTACCCGCAGGATAAAGACGATTGCCGTGGGAAACAGTCTTCACTGCCGTGGGTTTTACAATTACCCGGGGCAGTTTTCCCAAGGCACTGGTGAGGGGAAGGAGGCATTTCGATGGATCAGGACAATCCTCTATTTCTTCCAACAGCCATGAATTATCTAACGCAAAGGGCCCCACGGCAGTGCGCAGAAGAAAAGAAAGATGGGCACCACAGCCTAGATAATCTCCCATATCAGCCGCCAGGCTGCGTATATATGTACCTTTGGAACAATGGCAGTCAAATAATGCCCGGGGATAACCATCCTTACCAGGATATAACTCCAACAGATGCAGCTTTTTTATCGTGATGGAACGGGAAGGGCGAGGAACGGTTCTCCCACGCCAGGCCAATTCATAGAGCCGCTTTCCCCTATGCTTAACCGCCGAAACCATAGGAGGTACTTGTTCTATCTTCCCCGTAAAACGGGAAAAAACTGCTTCGATTTGTTGCCCGGTAAGATCAACCGGGTTACTGCCCACAACACTGCCAGCGGCATCCAGGGTATCAGTCCTAATTCCAAAGGTTATTTCGCCCCGGTAAACCTTGTCCATCTCAGTAATAAATTCACTTAAGCGGGTTGCCTTGCCCACCATCAGGACCAAAAGACCAGCCGCCGGCGGATCTAAAGTGCCGCCATGGCCCACCCGCTTCACCCCAAGCCTCCGGCGGAGCACAGCAACCACATCATGGGAGGTCATCCCCGGTGGTTTGAGGATGTTAATAATTCCCTGCAGGATCATCCCCCCTTGCCAATACAGCAGCAACAGTGTCCAGCACTGCCTTTTTAACGCTGGTTAAAGAACCCTGTACACGGCACCCCGCCGCCCGGCTATGGCCACCGCCACCAAATTTTTGGGCGATTTCGCTGACATCCACCCGGGAGTCGGAACGTAGACTGACCTTCACCTTATTGTCCGCTGCCTCTTCAAAAAGAATTCCTACATAGACACCGGCAATTTCCCGGGCAAAGTTTACAATCCCGTTTATGTTCTCCCG
>JAAYTH010000035.1 GCA_012523785.1 Bacillota bacterium
AAGGAGAGATTAACTTTGGAAAAGGGATATGTAGATGTTCATGAAAAGTTACCCTTGCTAAAATCTATACCCCTCAGCATACAGCATCTTTTTGCTATGTTTGGGGCAACGGTCCTGGTGCCTATATTGACAGGCCTTGACCCTGCCATTGCTCTTTTTACCAGTGGCATTGGAACCTTGATCTTTATAGTCATCACCAAGGCTCAAATTCCGGCTTACCTGGGTTCTTCCTTTGCCTTCATCGCATCTATTATGTACGCCGTTAAGGCCTGGGGTTATGAAGCAGCCCTAGCCGGTGCCTTTGCATCTGGTTTGGTTTACATTCTTGTGTCATTGATAATTATGTGGCTTGGGACCGGTTGGATTGAGCGCCTATTGTCTCCTGTTGTTGTCGGTTCAGTTATCATCGTCATCGGTTTGGGGCTGGCTGAAACTGCCCTGGACATGGCCAACCTATTGCCGGGCGGAGATGGAGAGATAATTAATATCTTTCATTCACCTGAGGTATGGGTGGCCCTTTTTACCCTGGCGGTGGCCATTGTTGTCTCCATTTTTTTCAAAGGTTTCCTCGGTGTTATACCAGTTCTCATTGGGATCGTGGCCGGTTATATTCTTTCCCTGGCCTTAAATTTAATCGACCTGACACCTGTTCGGGAAGCCAGTTGGTTTGCCCTCCCCAACTTTACATCACCTCTAGGCCTATTACTAAACAATCCCAAGGCTGCCCTGCCGGCCATGGTACTCATGGCCCCGGTTGCCATTGTAACCCTGGCAGAACATATTGGGGATATCCTGGTATTAAGCAATGTAGTTGGGCGCCCCTATATCAAGGAACCGGGCCTACATCGGTCTATTTTAGGTGATGGTATTGCAACTGCCGTGGCGTCATTTTTCGGTGGCCCCCCCAACACTACTTATGGGGAAAATGTGGGCGTGTTGGCCATAACTAGGGTATATAGCGTTTGGGTTACCGGTGGTGCTGCTGTGCTGGCAATTATGCTGGGCTTTGTCCAAAAAGTAGGTGTTCTTATCCAGACCATACCGGCTCCTGTCATGGGTGGCATTAGCATCCTACTCTTTGGCATCATTGCCTCATCCGGGCTGCGGATGTTAGTACAAAGTGGTATTGATTACAGCCAAAAAAGGAATCTAGTAATTTCCTCTGTCATTTTAGTGCTGGGAATTGGTGGTGGTGCTATAAGTATTGGTTCCTTTGCCCTTCATGGTATGCCCTTGGCGACTGTTATTGGTGTATTTTTGAATCTGATTCTTCCTGGTGAAGGTGGTATGTCGGAAATAGCAGCAGATAAGGATGATATTGCGAACTGATAGCCCGACAGTTGGCAATTTTTTAATGTTAAATGGGCCGACATTATGTCGGCCCATTGGCTTTGGCGAAAAGTCTTTCAATATCCTCCTTGTGCGGTGTAACGAAAATTGTCCTATGGCCTTTGTAAGTTACCATACCGGGACGTGCTCCCTTTGGTCTGCGAACATTTTTAACTTGGGTATAATCCACTGCGACTTGGTTTGACCAACGACCATTGCTGTAGTAGGCGGCTAAAAGGGCAGCATCCTGCAAGGTTGTTGTTGGCAGCATTTTTCCTGTGGGATTGCGGACAATTACGTGGGAACCCGGAATATCTTGGGCATGAAACCAATATTCATGCCCCTTGGCCAAGCGGCGGGTCAAATAATCATTTTGACGGTTATTTTTCCCAACCAATATAGTAAATCCATCCCGGGAACGGTAGGCGGTGGGGCGGGGTACTGTAATAGCTTTATTGTGTTTATTTTTCTTATTGGGGGGTGCATATTGTTTTTTTCCGTATCCCTGGGATAGGAGTTCATTTTCGATTTCTGTAATTTCCTTGTCGCCGACAGCATCCAGGAGGGATAGAGCGACACCTTCTAAGTAAGAAAGGTCACCTCGGTTTTTAGCCAACTGCCGTTGGAGTTGGGGTTTACCTTTCTTGCTTTTTCGGTAACGGCGAAAATACATTTGGGCATTGGCGGCAGGGGTAAGGTTGGGGTCAAGGGATATTTTCACTGTTGCCCCGGTAGGGCTTTGATAGTCTACTACCGTTACATGTCGATCTCCCGGTGAGATTCGGAATAGGTTTGCGGTAAGTAATTCTCCCCTATGCCGAAATTTTTCTCCTTCCTGTATCTCCCGTAGTTCGGTTTCCTGCCGGGCAATAGTACTTTTAAGGCGGTTTTTTTCTTTTTCAACCAAGCCCTGTAATTGCTGTTTGCGCACCACATCTGCCTGCCGCTTTTCCTGATGATGGTAATAGAAATCGGCCGCCTTGTTGATTCCTGAACAAGGGAGCTGTTTACTGCCTTCAAACTGGAGCAAGGGTATGAAGGAAAAAGCAATTGGAAATTTGTCCTGGTCAAGGACAACCGATGGCTGCGGCTTGTTGTTTTCAACCACCTCCACGAGTTCAGAAAAGTGCTTCCATAGAAGGGATAATTGCCGACGATCCAATTCCCTGGGAATGGCTTTAGGTGATAATGTAGATCTGTATATTAATTCTTTAGCCAAAAGGGGCCCGATCCCGGCAAAGGACCGGACCAAGGCTTGGACCATGGGCTCATTGCGGCCTTGAAGAGTAGAATAAAAACTTAACTCCTGTACTTTTCGTGGATCTATTTTATTTTGCGCCGGGGGAAGGGTATAGGAAAGACCGGGAAGGATTTGTCGAAAACGGCTCATGGAAGATGTAACGCGTTTAATGCTGTCTAAAATTTCCCCGCCTTCATCTTTACAAAAGATGATATTACTATATTTCCCCATAGTCTCTATAGTCAGTATCCTTTGCACTGGATCACCTAAACTAGTGGAGGTTTGAAAGTGAAAATTTAGAATCCGTTCAAAGTGGGGACGCTTAATGGCTATTAGTTGACTGCCCTCCAGGTGTTTTCGCAATAGGAGACAAAAATGTGGTGGCTGGCTGGGATTTTTCCGCTCCCTTTCTGTAAGGTGAACCCTGGCCAGGCGGGGGTGAGTAGACAATAAAAGCCGAAAGTTCTTTCTTGGCCGCCGAAGATGCAAAACTATTTCGGAGGAGGAAGGTTGATATATTTTGCTAACACGAGCTGGTAACAATAGTTGTTGGAGCTCGTGCTGCAAAGCGGTAATTGTAAAACCATCCATAGACATTTTAATTTCTCCTTCACCAATATAATTTGTTTCTTAGCAGATAAACAACCAACCTATCAAGGATAAAAAAATAATATATTTTAGATAGTACCTAAACATGTCATTTCCATATTACACTGAAATCTATAGTACAGCAAGCTTCCTTTATTCTCAAATCTTATATTCCGCGGGATCACTGGCTTCCTAATCACCCCTAAAATTCGCTAGCTCCCTTCCCTTAAATTCCAAAAGTGCGATCTTATCCTTTATTGCCTCCACTGAACCCTTCAAAAAGAAGCTAGTTGACAATTTGTTTACCATTAGTTGAAACCCTTATTGCATTTTTTTGTTATCATTTAAGCAGGAGCTTCACATTAGGGGGGACAATTAATGGCACCGGGGAAAAGGATTCAGGAAATTGATGCCCTTCGTGGCGTAGCCGTACTACTGATGGTGTTTAGCCATGGCCTGCACTGGGCCTATACTGGTACTGCCCACGATATAATAAGCTTTTTTGGCGTCTTATCCCCGGGGGATCTGGCCGCTCCACTTTTTTTCTTCACAGCCGGACTATCTCTTTATTATTCCCTCACCACCTTATTAAAGCGTAACTTTTCACTATCTGAATTGCAAAGGCACTATAGCTTCCGCCTGGCCAAGTTGTTCTTTATCGGTGTTACCCTGTCTTTGAATTGGGGGGTGCTCCAAGCCCAGGCCATCAGTATCTTTATATTAGTTACTTCGATATTGTTCCTCCTGGAGCATTTTAGTTTCCGGCAGATACGAATTTACATATTGGCCTTTGGCATATTGGCCCTAGGATTGCACTTCAGCTTAGTTCCAACCAACTGCAATATCTTTTCTGGTCAGTTTCCTATCTTTGCCATCTTGGCCTTCAATGCCGTAGGTTTCTATTTTGCCCCTTGCCTGCGTATCTTTAAATTGCATTACCGCTGCCTAGGGCTGGGTACAGTCCTTATTGCCGTTGCCCTGATCCTTGCAGAGGCAGGGTTTTCTTTGGCCAGATTTAATGCACCGATTGCCTTTATAGTATTGGGGATTGGCCTCAGCTTGGTACTCCTTGGTCTCTTGAATTTGATTGTGAAACAAAGCACATCAGTTTTCTCCCACCTAACCCGGGTGGGACGGGACGCCTTATTTCTTTTCGTATTCCATTACTTAGCTTTCTACCTTCCCCTCTTCTTTACTGGATTCATGAATAAGATGGGAATCACCAGTTCCTTAGTCTTTGCTAGTATTATCCTTATCGTGATTACACTAACAGCTAAATTACGGGAAC
>JAAYTH010000036.1 GCA_012523785.1 Bacillota bacterium
ATGCCTTTTTTTGTTGGCCTATCTATCCCCCAAAATGTAAATTATAATTTCTATAGCCCTATGGGCCGGGTCATGTAGCCTACAATTGAATAATGCCATTATTCTTTTACGATTTCAGGCTTTGATCCATGCCTAAATCGCCCAGTATCTTGCATACAATATTCTCGTTATTATTAAGCTATACCTTTGATGATTATCACGAATATCAAGGACACCTGGGTTGTATTTTTGTGCAACTTACCGATAGAAGGAGCAGTGCTGGGCTAATTACAGTCTATATTTGGTTCCTTTGCATTAATTTACTTAAGACAAAACCCGGGGAACAACCATTAAAGATTCTATTGCAATAAGAAACATGCCCAAAGGGTTTAGGGGCATGCCTTACTTATACTTTATGGGATGTGGGAATATCACAATAACCTATGCACATTATGGCGGGGAACACCTGAATTTATGTTTGTTTCGTGGGCTGTGAAAGGCTAAGGCCTACCATCAAGAGCCGCATGGCCCTTTCTGCCGCGGCGGGCATAAGTTCTTCGGCTCTTTCCATTGCCTCGGCCAAGGAAATGGGGCCGGGAGTAATGGGCATCACCGCATCAATGCCCTGGCTATAGACTATCTCAGCACCCGGTTCCATGCTTCCCACAATGGCGATTACCGGTATATCATACTTTTGAGCAAGTTTGGCTACCCCAATGGGGGTCTTCCCATAAACTGTTTGCCGATTGATGGCTCCTTCCCCAGTGATTACCAGGTTAGCACCTTTTCGCAAGATATCTTCCATATTGCCCGCTTCCAAAATCAATTGGACACCGGGAACCAATTTTGCCTTTAGAAAGGCCAGCAAACCGGCACCCAGGCCCCCGGCGGCACCGGCACCGGGTATATCCATAATATCCATCCTTAGGTCCCGATGAATTATCACCGCAAACCTTTGTAGAATAAGATCCAAATCCTTTATCATTTGGGGGTCAGCCCCCTTCTGGGGACCATAGACTGCAGCTGCACCTTTAGGCCCTATAAGGGGGTTGTCCACATCACAGGCAACCAACACCTCCACCTCAGTAAAACGGGTATCCAAAGTAGAGACATCAATATGGGCCAGCCTAGATAAACCCCTGGCACCAAAGCTTATGTCTTTACCATTACTATCGGTGAGTTTGATGCCCAAGGCCTGGGCCATACCCGCCCCTCCATCATTAGTGGCACTGCCGCCAATACCAATAATAATCCGACGGCATCCTTCATTCAATGCCGCCCGGATGAGTTCACCAGTACCGTATGTAGTTGTTAGTAATGGATTGCGCTTTTCCGGTGGGACCAGGGGCAAACCAGAGGCCGAAGCCATTTCCACCACAGCTGTTTTGCCATCACCTAATATACCAAACTGAGCCCTTACCCTTTCTCCCAGGGGCCCCGTCACTTCTTTAGATATTATATGACCTCCGGTGGCTGATACCAAGGCCGAGACGGTTCCCTCACCACCATCAGCCAGAGGTATGCTAATAGTTTCAGCTTGGGGAAATACCCTTTTTACTCCCAACTCTATTCCCGCTGCAGCCTCAGCGGCTGTCAAACTACCCTTAAAGGAATCCGGGGCAACAATAATTCTCATGTTATTATCACCTTTTTCCATAATTGCCTAGTAAATGTCGGAAATAAAAAACAAATAATAGAAGAATAAATGCCCTGCATTTTTAGTAACCACTTTGATGTTGCTGTAATCACCCATACTGCCTGGGTCTGGTAACGGGAAAAAACAAGTGGTTTTTTCAATGCATAAAATTATTCCACGGGCAATACCCCTCTTCCTTTGGGCGTTCATACTATTTTGGACGATTACCCTCCCCATCATTTTGTGAGGCTTCCCAATCCTGATCGTATTTTTGGCAAAGTAAGGCTAGTTTGAATTTCACCGCATCATCAAAGGAATTTTTTAGATCTAAACCCGCCTTTTTTTTGATTTGATTCAAACGGTAATCCAAGGTGTTTCTATGAATAAAAAGTTCTTTTGCAGTTTTATCCATAACTATGTTGTTTTCTAATAATATTTTTGCCGTCTCTAAAAGACGATGATATTGTTCGTTACTGCAATTGGCTTTGAATCTATGCAAGACTGCCCCAATAAAGTCTTGGCGAACTTCTTTCCCCACCCGGGCCAAGACTATTTCCAGATCAAGTTCTTCAATGTCATAAACACTGCCCGGTTGCAAAAGTCTAATCCCTATCTCCAGGGCCTCCAGGGCCTGTCGGAAGGACTCAGAAATCTGATGGGCATTAGCATAGACCTTCCCCACGCCAGCGCTTATCACTTGCTGGTTCGATTCATTAAAGGTGGCCAGGGTGTTTCCCACATCTTGTATTATTTTATTTTTTTCCCGACTACCTGCCGCAAATGTATTTAATAATACATACTCATTTCCGCTTCTTAAGGCAAAGAGATTATCGCCTCCCAAGGGCAACGCTTTTTTTAATTTATGATGGAAGGACCAATCATATTGCCCCATTAGCCGGCTGGGATCAGGCTCTGTCGCTATAACCGGAGGTTCACTAATTCTAAATACAATAACCACACCCGGTGCATCCAAATTGTAGCCCAAAATGCTGGCTCGGGTTCGCAATACTTCGATGTTGCCGGGGGAATTTTGTTTTACTAGGTCATTAATTAATAGGGATTTTGCTTGTTCTCTTAGGCCAAGCTGTTTCTGATAAAAGGTTTGTTCCAGCATTAATTCTACTATTACTTTTATAATAGCCGCATAGGGGCGAACTTCCTCCGGGTTGCCGGTAATGCCCACCACGCCCACAATTTTATCGTTTAAATCTATAGGCAAATTAACTCCTTCTTTAGCCCCGGGGAAAGAGTCCAAATCCTCTTTTTTAATCTCTAGGGCGCTTTTTCTCATCAAAACTTCACCGGCACCGTGATGATACTTGCCTAGGCGGGTTCGGTCACCGCTCCCAATAATTAAACCATTTTGATCCATAATATTTATATTGTAATTTAATAGATTCATAATTCTAGCCGCAATTGACTGGGCGACATTGGATTCCAATATCATTTATTCACCCCCTGCACTTATTACTATCCTTTTCTAAAGGATGCCATCCCCACATTCTCCCTGGGCCTTTAGCCTTTCCCCCAGCCAGGTATAACGGTGTTGTATGCTGTCATTTCGTATGGCCCGCCTAAGGGCCCTTTTACTGCCGATGAGAATCACCATTTTTTTACCCCTGGTCACCGCTGTATAAAAAAGGTTTCGCTGCAGCATGTACCAATGTTGAGTGCTGAGGGGAAAAAGGCAAAAGTCGAATTCGGATCCCTGGGACTTATGGACGGTGACGGCATAGGCCAGGGTGAGTTCATCCAATTCCGAACGGCCATAGGAGACTATTTCCCCGTCGATCTCTACTTCCAAGGTATCTTCTTTTAGCTCCCCCAAATCCCGGGCTAATAGGATATTGGTAATAAGGCCTAAATTACCGTTGAAAACCCCTTTGTCGTAGTTATTCTTAATGGCCATCACCTTGTCCCCCAAACGGAAGGTAATTTTACCGGCTTGATACTCTTTTTTGCTAGGGCTCGGGGGGTTGAGTTCCTCCTGGAGGACCTTGTTTAAGTTTTCCACTCCCAGGACATGATTGTGCATAGGGGAGATGACCTGCACCTCCTCCAAAGGCAGTGACTGAAGAATCCGCCGTATTATACGCCGTATCCCCTCCAGGGCTGCCTGGGGCTCCTCCTGGGGTAAAAAGAGGAAATCTCCTTGATTCCGGCTAATGTCAATCATCTGCCCCCGGTTGATCCGGTGGGCATTGGTGACGATCTGGGAAGCCTCCGCCTGGCGGAAAATATGACCCAGACGCACTGTGGGAATGGTCTCCGCTCTGATGATGTCATGCAGAACCCTGCCCGGACCCACACTGGGGAGTTGATCCACATCTCCTACCAATACTACCCGCATCCCGGCCGGAACCGCCTGTAAAAGATGATAAGCCAAGAGCAGATCCACCATGGAAAATTCATCAATGACCAACAGCTGCCCTTCCAGGGGGTTGCCCGCCCCCACACTAAATTCCCCCCGGCCTTCTTCCCAGCGAAAGCCCAGGAGACGGTGGATGGTTTTGGCCTCCATGCCCGTCAATTCACTGAGGCGCTTGGCAGCCCGCCCGGTAGGTGCCGCCAGAAGCACCTTGGCCCCTTCATCCAGAACCTGGAAGGCATGGATGATACCGGCCACAATGGTAGATTTCCCCGTACCTGGACCTCCGGTCACCACCAAAATCCCATTCCGCAGGGATTGGAAGATGACTTCAATCTGCTGGGGGGCCAGGGTGAAACCAAGATCCTTTTCCACCTCCCGGATGGCCCACTGCACCTTCACTTCATCAATATCGTATTTGCACTGGGCCAGCTGTTGCAGGCGCCCGGCTAAACCAGATTCCGAATTGAAAAGGGCTGGTAGGTAGATACGTTCATCTTCCCGCAGGAATTCACCCCCACCCAAAAGGGCATCTAGGGCTGCCATCAGCTCCTCTTCCTCGATGGGTTCTTCCATATCCGGGGAATTTAACAACCTTAAGGCCCCAGTCAGCAGTTCTTTTTCCGGCAGATAACAGTGCCCCTTCTGATAACAAGCCTCAGTGAGGACATGCCTTAGGCCAGCCTGGAGGCGGAAGGGATCATGAAGAAACATCCCCAAATGCCGGGCAATTCTATCTGCCGTCGCGAAGCCGACACCGAAGATATCTTCCGTCAAACTATAGGGGTTTTCCCGCACCAGGTCCAGGGCTTCATTACCGTATTGGTGATAGATTTTCAAAGAGAGGTTGGGTGTAATCCCGTGGCCCTGCAAAAAAACCAAGACCCGTTCCAGTTCCCGATTCTCCTCCACCGCATCGGTAATCTTGGCGGCGGTCTTTTCCCCGATCCCGGGAACCTCCCGCAGGCGTTCCGGCTCTTGGCCAATGATATTTAGAGTTTCATCCCCGAAGTGATCCACCAGGCGGGCAGCCAGTTTTTCTCCCACACCGGGGATGAGGCCACTGGCCAGGTAAGCCACTAGCCCTTCCCTGGTGGTGGGGAGAATTTCCTGGCAATTTTGGGCCCGGAACTGTTCACCATATTTGGGGTGCACCGTCCACCGCCCTACAAATCTGTAGCGCTGTCCCGGCAACAGCTGGGGAAAATAACCCAGGACCGTTAAACGGCCTGTCTTGGTATCTACTCCAGCTATTGTGTATAGGGTAGCCTCATTGCGAAAATATATTTTCTGTACTTCCCCTGAAATTTCTTCTTGTCCGAGTGCCTGGTATTTATCCTGCATTTAGTCGAGCCTCCCCCTAGAAAAAGAAGATTGCAGATAAATGTTTACCCTACCAGCCTAAAAATCGAGACACGGAAACCAGTTGCATATGTATAACCCTTGTCCTCCGGGGATAAGATACAAGCATAGGAAAGGTTCCTGATGGCTGAGCCAAGACTACGTCGGGCTTTCATGCCCTAGCGGAGTCGGCCAAAGGTCGCACTGGGGTTTATGGGTACCCCGCGGCCGGAGGGAAGATCCCTTTCTGTTCCCGTCGGGTTCTACAAGGGATCTGGCGGGGATGGCCGGGGGTCGAGCTAAGATCACCCGGGGTGCCGCAGGCCGTCTTTTAAAGGACAGCTAGGGGTCACAGGTTGTCAGAACGGTAACCCTGGCTCCCCAGGCATTCCCGGTGGTCGAGCTAAGGTCAGCTTGGGTCCCCACCCGGTTTTTTCGGCCGGAAGGCCTAAGGGGCCGGTAAAGGATCTAACTTGTGCCGACGCACAGGTCATCTTGAGCCTTTCCCCCTTTTTCTGTATAGGTACCAACCGCTAGCAGCCACAAGTATGGCTAGTTGCACCATACACCGGCCCACAAACTTGACGGTAGTGTGGAAAAAGAAATCCTGGGGGAACATCTTGATAAGATTGTGCCGATTCGGATCCAGGCGCCAGAAATCATTGCTAAAAAGTAGCAGGTGGAATTTATCAAAATAAGTACCAAAGGAAAAATAAAGGAGCAGCCCCAGCCCTCCTAAAGCTATAAGACCCCCCACCCCGGCCCTAGTAAAGATCAGGGCTATACTTTCGCCCCAATCCCGTTTTTTATCCAGCAGCACGGCAGTGATAACCAGTATCAACAGTAATATTAGTCCCCCATTGCGAAGCAGATAGCCCTTTTGGAAAAGATCCCGCACATCCAGCATATGATCCTGTTCCCGCCGGTCAAAAACCGGGACCCGCTGGCCGTCAATAACCGCCGTTAAACCCAGATCTTCCCGCCGCCCCTGCAGATAAGCCCATATTTCCCCGGTGACCCAAACTAGCTCCTCTTCTGTCATCTTAGTGGCTGCCGGACGATCCAGGAGGATAAATTGTTCTCGATAATGTCGGATGTCAAAGGCCACCGCCTCCAGGTTGCTCAGCAAAAGGACCAGCAATAGCAGGAAGGTGGTGGCAACCATCAGGCCCCCCGACAAAATGTTTCTTTTAGTCATCGGACAACTTCCCTTCCCCCCCCAACACAAGTTAAGCGAACTTCATCACCTGTTCCCCGCAATTTCTACACTTACCACCATCTAAACCCTTTGTTTCTACCCCATATCCATCCCTTTCCACCACAATTTTACCACATTGGGGGCAAGTGGTATTGCTGCCCAACCTATCCCTTATATTCCCCAGATATACATGGGGCAGTTTTTTCTTGGCTATTTTATAGGCCCCCTCCAGGGTTTTTAAGGGAGTGGGAGGCAGGTCCAATTTATAGCTGGGGAAATAACGACTAAAATGAAGGGGAATTTTAGGGTCCAGGGAATAAATCCAATCGACAAGTTGGCTGATTTCTTCTTCCGCATCATTTAGCCCCGTGACCAGAAGGTTGGTTACTTCCACATGGCACCCGGCCTCGACACAGGCCCGGACCGTAGCCAAAACCGGTTCCAGCTTCGCCCCACAGAGCTTTTGGTAAAATTCCGGCCTAAAGGCTTTGACATCGATATTAAGGGCATCGATGTAAGGAAGAAGGGCCGCCAGGGGTTTGAAGTTAATGTAGCCATTGGTGACAATTACATTCTTTAGACCCTTTTCCCGGGCCAAGGGGGCGGTATCCATTATAAATTCATACCACATCAGGGGCTCTGAGTAGGTATAGGCAATACCGATACAATCCCGGCCCACCTCTAGGGCCGATTGCACCGCCCCTTCCGGTTTTAACTCCTGGGTGGGGACCCGGGCCTGGGCTATCTGCCAATTTTGGCAGAAATCACATCTGAAGTTACAGCCCAAGGCACCGAAGGAGAGAATAGTAGAGCCGGGATAAAAATGATAAAGGGGCTTTTTTTCTATGGGATCAAGACCCGAGGCGGCACATTGGGCATAATTGGTTGCATAAAGGAGGCCGTCGCTATTTTTTCTCACCCGGCAGATGCCGTATTCACCTTCGCTGATTAGGCAGCGGTGGGGACAGATACCACAGCGCACTTTTTGTGAGGGGAGTTTTTCATAAAAATCGACTTCCCGCATGGCGATACCACCTTTTTCTAGTATGTATTTGCGAAAGGGCTCAACAGTAACCCCTAATGTCGTTCTGGAGAAAGTAGAGGGGGGCTAATAGTACCTCTCCACTGCAAAGCGCTGCAATTTTATTTCCTCTCCGGAACCGATACCGGCCTTTTGGCAGGCAATCTCTACCTGTCTGGCGGCTGTTGTAACTCCTTCCAGCTTGGGTAGCAATAGCCCGGTGCGACCTTTAGAACGCACAATCACTCCATACTTGCTAGGGTCTAATTCTTCTATACCATCGATGGGTTCCGGGGACCCCATGACATCTACCGAATAGGTAAGTTGGGAAAGCTCCCCTTCCTCTACCGGTGAAAAGCGGGGATCCCGCCGGCCAGCGGCAATGGCATTGGCCATAATCTCCTCTGCCAAAGACTCCTGGGTCGGTTGCACGGTGCCAATACAACCCCGCAGGATGCCAT
>JAAYTH010000037.1 GCA_012523785.1 Bacillota bacterium
CTTTCAAATCCTAAACTAAACCTAAAAAAACCTCCTCCGGTTGCATACCGATAAGGAGGCAGAATCTATCTGCTACCCTTATCGGCCTCACGGGACCGATTTCAAGGGGACAATTCAATTCTTTCTTGCAGGATAACCCCATCTTCATTGTCAATCTCTTTTACCCTCACCGCAATTGTTTCTCGTCGGGAAGTAGGAACATTTTTACCCACATAATCAGCTCGAATCGGCAGTTCCCGGTGCCCCCGGTCAACCAAAACCGCCAGCTGAATTCGCCGGGGTCGACCGTAATCCACCAGAGCATCCAAGGCAGCCCTTACCGTACGCCCCGTAAAAAGAACATCATCCACCAAAACAATTATTTTATCTTGTACACCTACTGGTAAATCACTATCATAAAGTACTGGATTTGCCTCCCGCTCCTTTAAGTCATCACGATACAGGGTGATATCCAAACTACCTATGGGGATTCGAACCCCTTCAATTTTCTCAATTTTGTTGGCCAGCCGCCTGGCCAAGGGAACCCCCCTTGTCCGGATACCGACCAACATCAAGTTTCTTGTACCCTTGTTCTTCTCTAGGATTTCGTGGGCAATCCGGGTAAGTGCTCGCCGCATAGCAGTCTTATCTAACAGCTCGGTCTTGGTACGAAAGTACAGCTTTCCTCACCTCCCTTCAAAGAACCAAAAAACCTTCATGCCGACCGGCAGGAAGGTTTAATATACTACCCTAGTTAAGATGCTGATTATATCCGGCATCTTACCTCTTTAAACCCCTTACCGGTCTCTCGGAACCGATTTAAAGGTGTTCTTTTCTACTGGCTATACAATACAGGAAAAATCATCATTTGTCAACTTGATTTTTCCCATTTCCGGGCATATTGCCCCCACACTGTAATTTAGCCACCAATTCCTTCATGTCGGCCGGGAGGGGGCTGAAAAAAGAAAGATGCTCGCCACTAGCGGGATGGGTAAACTCCAATCGTGCTGCATGTAATGCCTGGCGCTGAATACGGCTCTTATCTTTGCACTTGCCGTAAATCATATCGCCCACCACTGGATATCCCATATAGGCCAGGTGCACCCTGATTTGGTGTGTTCGCCCGGTTTCCAATTCAACTGCTAGAAGGGAATAACCCGGGTATCTTTCTAAAACCCGAAAATGGCTAATAGCCCTTTTCCCACTACTTACAACAGCCATTTTTTTACGATTTACAGGATTTCTACCAATAGGGGCATCTATAACACCGGCTGCAACTTTAATGTTACCTTTAACTAGGGCTTGATAGATTCGGTTGACAAGATGTGCCTTTAATTGTTTTACCAAAGACCGATAGGCTCGTTCAGTTTTGCTAACAGCAAGAAGACCTGAGGTATCCTTGTCTAGGCGATGAACTATTCCCGGGCGTAAGGGCCCACTAATTTCCGGAAGTGGCCCACAATGATGGAGTAAGGCGTTGACCAATGTGCCTGAACAGTGGCCCGGAGCAGGGTGTACTACCATGCCCGCGGGCTTGTCAATCACTATCAATTCCGGGTCCTCATAAACAATGGAAATGGGAATAGCCTCGGCTTGAATTTGATATTCACGGGGTTGTGGCAGATGGACCTGCACCTTGTCTCCCACTTTCACCTTCAGCCCTGCTTTCCGGGGTTTCTTGCCATTTATCCGTACTCGGGCCCTTCGGATTAACTTTTGGGCTTGGCTTCTGGAAAGGGCAAGTTCCTTTTGTGCCACTAAAAAAACATCAATCCTGGAGTTTTCATTACTAGGGGTAACTATAAATTCAGAAATCATTGGCAATCTCCCACTATAACCCCTCAGGGTTGTGAACTAATAACTTCCAAAACAAGAACCCCACGGCCATAACAATTGCCATATCGGCAACATTGAATACCGGCCAAATACGGAAATCAATAAAATCAATCACATGACCAAAGCGGGCCCGATCAACAAAGTTACCCAGAGCACCACCTAACATTAAACCCAGGGCTGACCGTAGGAAAAGATGCTCCCGCTGGATATGGGGAATGGCAAAAACAATAGCCAAAACAACCAGTGCTGTGATTACAACAAAAAAAGAAGTTTTCTCCTTGAGGATACCAAAGGCTGCGCCCGTATTCTGAACATAAGTGAGATGGAACATTCCGGGTATAAGGGAAATGCTTTCTCCGGGTATCATGTTTTTTTGTACTAACTGCTTGGACAACTGATCCAGGCAAAAAACTAGGAATCCCATTGCGAAAACAATCATATTTTGTCACCCATCCCTAATGGCGTCTTAAATAATTACTAATTGAACCAAAAATATATTTTTGCAAGGCACTTACTATCTATTCCTGTCCATTGTAGCATACTTAAATGGTTGGAGACAAGATGGCTAGAGCCTAAATTGGTTCATGGTATTGGGGCCCGATACTCTAGTAACTATATATATCCATCAGAATCGGATACTGTTTCTTTGCAGTGACAAAACCCTAATTTCGCAAGAACGGGGTAGTTTGAAGCTAGAGCTGCCTTTTATAATCCCTATTACTTATGGCATCTGTCTCTTCCACCAAGCCAATCTCATCTTCGTCTTCACCGATATCTCCATAATAGACATCCGCTTGTTCATTGTAACGGGCAACCGCCTGCCAACTATCCTCACCATCGAAGGCATTTTCCTTTTCCCCTCCCAGTGTATAGCCAAAGGAGCTAGAAAATACTTCCTCCTCTATTGGACGCCGGGGAGAGGGTCCTTGCTGCTTTTCCAATTCTTTCTGGCAGGAAACACATAGACTAGTAGCGGGAACCAGCTGCAATCGTTCCGGGGGAATCTCCTGTCCACAATGCTCGCAAATACCATAAGAACCGTCCTCGATACGCTTCAAGGCTTTTTCAGTCCTGGCCAAAAGCAAAAGATTGTTGTCCAATAAACCCAGATCTTTGCTGCGCTCAAAGGTTTCTGTTCCTATGTCGGCGGGATGGTTATCATATGTTGACAATTCTTGCATCGAATCGCCTTGTGATTGATTGAACCGCATCTTTAGGGCTTTTATTTGTCGGAGCAGCTCTTCCTTTTCCGCATATAAACGTTGGCGGTAATTTTTTGTATTAGGCAATTGTTAACCTCCCATCACCCACTGATATTTTATAACTGTCCAGCTGGTAAATCTTAATGCCATCCTGCCTAGCCAGAGCAAAGTGGGGGAATAAAGTATGGGTTAGCCCTACACTACCGGATATTACCAATATCGCCCACCTATCTTTATCTACAATAGTTCCCTAAGTTGATACTCCCAACTGAAATTGAACGATCCGAACTATTTCGGCGATAAAACTACCGATCAAAGGCAAATCTACCATTCGTCCCAGCAGATAAAGCAAAATAGCACCCAAAAGAGTAAAACCCACTGCCATACCCACACCCCGGACAACACCGGTGATAAAATTTATCCACAATAGGCGAGGAAGGTTCTCCAATAGTTGGACATATTCAGCCAACTTCATCTTTTCCATCTGCAGGGAAAGTACTTCAAGTTTATGCAATAAAAGGCGAAGGAATCGATCTTCTTGTTTTTCCACAATGTTTCCCCCCATTTAATTTCCCCATCTTCCAATTTACCTAAACCTAATTGTTCTAAATATCACTAGTTAACAAAGAAAATACCTTGGGGGAAGGGTCCATAAAAAAAGACTGCTACCCAATTAGGGTAGCAGTCTGGGCCAAAAGTAGTTTTGGAAACACATCAATCTTTTTCTAGAGCATATTCTACCGTCCGTTGAGCCAGTATATACGTTGGGTCCAATACCGGCACAGCAACCTCCGTCGGATCAATGGCCAGGGGAAGTTCAGTACAACCTAGAATCAATGCTTGCACCTTTCTTTGCACTAAATCGTCTACAACTGGCATCCATAAGGGTTTAAGTTCCCCCGGGGGGCGACCTTCTTTTACCCCATAGATAACCTTCATTATTGGTTCCAAATGATCCCCGGGAGGGGAAAACACCTGGACTCCCATTTGGTTAAAAACCCGATCATACAGCCCAGCAGCTATTGTACCTTTGGAGGCCAATAGCCCTATACAGTGGAGATTAGGGAAGTCTTCCAGGGCCTGGCGAGCAGATTCTTTAATCATATTTAATATGGGAATAGAACAGCATTTTTGTAGGTTGTCATAGTAGTAATGGGCTGTATGACATGGCATAACAATAAATTCGGCTCCGGCCTTGATCAAATTATTAGCAGTATCCACCAGAAAGGGTAAAGGATCAGGCCCATGGCCCATTATTGCAGCAGTCCTATCAGGTATTTGTGGGTTATTGTCCACGATAATTCGTAGATGTTCTTGATCTAAAGTTGCTGGAGTTGCATGGATAATTTTTAAAAACAAATCAGCTGTAGCCTCGGGCCCCATACCACCGAGAACTCCAATGATCTTTTTCATTTTATCCATTTCCTCCTTGAACTAACTTGTTAATCTAATCAGTTAGTTCCGAAACTACCTGAGCACAGCGGGGGCAGAGGGAAAGGTTTTCCCCTGTTTCCCCTACTCCTTCATTGTACTTCCAACAGCGTTCACATTTCTCCCCCCCAACTTTTTTTACACTAATAGCCAGACCATCTACTTCATTAGAGACATCAGCCGTCTTGGGAAGTTCTCCGGCCCAAGAATAAAGTGCTACCTGGGAAACAATAAATAAATCAGCTAGTAATTCTTTATTTTCCTGTAAAAATTCAAATAATCCCTTTTTAGCATATATCTCCACCTGTGCCTCCAGTGATTGACCGATGATACTTTGCCGACGCAAATGCTCCAGGCTCCGTGCTACCTCACCCCTGACGGTTAATAAACGCTCCCATTTAGTTGCTAATTTATCATCAGCATATTCCGGAGACAATTTGGGCCATTCTGCTAAATGCACACTGGCCTCCATTCCATCTGTACTGGGGAGGTGTTTCCAGATTTCTTCAGCAGTATATGCCAATACCGGTGCCATTAGGCGCACGATAGTGTTGATCACCTGATACATAACAGTTTGGGCTGCGCGACGCTCCCGGGAAAGGGGAAGGGAGCAGTAAATTCTGTCTTTAATAACATCCAGATAAACAGAACTCATATCCAGGGCACAAAAATTGTGGAGGGCATGATAAAGGATATGATATTCATACTGGCTGTAGGCCTTGGCCACCTTTTGTTCCAACCCAGCTAGGCGCCCCAGGGCCCATCGATCTATTTCCGACAATTTTTGATAGGGCACCATATCCCTAGCCGGATCAAAGTCGTATAGGTTGCCCAAAAGAAAACGACAAGTATTTCGTATTTTGCGATAAACCTCTGCCATCTGATCAAGAATATCCAATGAAACCCTAATATCAGATTTAAAATCCGAAGATGCTACCCAAAGGCGAAGTATATCTGCGCCATATTTCTTTATAATCTCCTCTGGATATATAACATTGCCAACAGACTTTGACATCTTTTTACCCTCGCCATCAACAACATAACCATGGGTTAACACCGAGCGGTAGGGTGCATCCTCCTTTACAGCCACCGCGATTAAAAGGGAAGATTGGAACCAACCCCGGTGTTGATCACTACCCTCTAGATAGAGATCACAGGGCCACTCCAGGTCCGGGTTAGTGTCCAAGACAGCCATATGGCTGGAACCAGAGTCGAACCAAACATCCATTGTGTCGGTTTCTTTAATAAATTCTTGCCCCCCACACTGGCTGCAAGTGGTTTCCGTCGGCAAAATTTCCGTAGCCGTCATTTCAAACCAAGCATTGGACCCCTCCCGTCGGAATAGATCCCTGACGGTGGCAATAGTCTCCTCGGTAATCAATTCCTGGCCACAGTCGGCACAATAGAAAATGGGAAGGGGAACACCCCAAACCCGCTGCCGCGATATACACCAATCATGGCGCTCATTGACCATATTGTAAATGCGTTCCTTGCCCCAAGAAGGAAACCATTCTACCCGATTAATTGCATCCAGGCTCTCTTCGCGAAAGGCCTTCACCGAAGCAAACCATTGCTCTGTTGCCCGGAATATTACCGGCTTTTTACAGCGCCAGCAGTGGGGATATTGGTGTGTAACCTTACCGAACCCAAGTAGAAAGCCGTCTTCATCTAATTTTTTGCTGATGGGTTCAGTGGCTTCATTAATGTGCAGGCCGGCAAAGGGGCCCGCCTCTTGGGTAAAATAACCCTTCGGGTCCACCGGGTTTACAATATCCAGCCCGTACTCCATGCCACTTTCAAAGTCCTCTGCTCCATGTCCTGGGGCAGTATGGACACAACCTGTCCCTTGATCTAAAGTTACATAGTCAGCTAATATTACTACTGAATCCCTTTCCATAAAGGGATGGCGACACTTAATTCCTTCCAGTTCACTCCCCAGGTAGACGGCCAGGACCTCACCGAACTCTTGCCCTATTTCTTTTTCGACTTCTGGAATCAACTCCTGGGCCATGACAAATATTTCATTGCCACTACGTACCAAGGCATATTCCACTCGGGGATGAAGGGCAATGGCCAAATTAGCCGGTAGGGTCCAAGTAGTAGTGGTCCAAATAATAAAATGGACTTGTTCCTCCCTACCGCTAATTTTCCCGGTAGGATCACTTATAACAGGAAACTTAACATAGATCGAATCCGAGGTCTTATCCCCGTACTCCACTTCCGCTTCTGCCAGAGCTGTTTCACAGGTATAGCACCAGTAAACTGGTTTTAATCCTTTATAGATATAGCCTTTTTTATACATTTCCCCAAAAACTTCGATCTGCTTAGCCTCATATTCAGCCTTTAAAGTTAAATAAGGATTATCCCAATCCCCCCTTACACCCAAACGTTTAAATTGTTCCCGCTGCTTATCCACATACTTTAGGGCATATTCTGCACAGTGGCGACGCAATTCACTAATGCTTACTTTACTGCGATCAATTCCCAATTTCCTCACAGCCGCATGCTCAATAGGTAATCCATGGGTATCCCAGCCGGGCACATAGGGGGTGTCATACCCCCGCATGAATTCATATCTGTTTACAATATCCTTGAGAACCTTATTCAAGGCTGTCCCCAAGTGAATATCGCCATTAGCATAGGGAGGACCATCATGCAAAATAAACTTCTTTTCTCCCATCCGTTTTTCCCGCGCTAAGCGATAATCCTCCATTTGTTCCCATTCACTCTGAATATCCGGTTCTCTTTGGGGGAGATTTGCCCGCATGGGAAACTTTGTTTTCGGCAAGTTTAGGGTTTCTTTATAGTCCATAATTGACACCTCCGATAAATTTAATAGCTAAAGATTCATTCCCTGATTTTAGAAAAGCTGAGTAGTTACAAAAATGGAGCCCCCATCTAGAAAAATAAATAGTGCTAGTGCACATTTTCCCCAGGCCAAAGTCTAATCCAATGATGATAATTAGACAATAAAAAAACCTCTTGTCCGAAAGGACGAGAGATTTCCCGTGGTACCACCCTTCTGGCTGCAGGATATCTTGACCCGGATCAGGGATACCGGGTGAGGCAGCCACTTAAAACAAATAACGGTTTTGACCGGCAATGCTTATTCCCCAAAAAGGTTTCAGCAAGCAACTCCCGGGTGATTTTCATCAGGGTATCCGTGCTGGCTTTCACCCCACCCAGCTCGCTGCCCGGAAAAACCTGATTACTCCCCCCGTTCATTGTCGATTAGATATTCTAATATTAAAACTAATTATAGTAGAGTAGGATTAGGAAGTCAACACAAATCGTTTGTTTTGGAGTATAGAACATCAAATCCAGACTACTCGGACGATGAAATAATAATCAATGGCAGGCCATGTAAGTCATGAAATATATTTTCTGACCCATTATGACTACAGTTCTATACTCGTGGCCCGTGTGGGGAAGGTGGAAGCATCTCCCAGGCAAAGACCCATGTGTTAGATAAAAAATACCGGGGCGGAGCATCCATGGCCCCATCCCCGATACACAGATTACCTATTTATTTTTCTTCTTCGAGATCAGCCAATCTTGCTTTAATTTCCTTCAGCTCTTCTTCCAGATACTGGGCTTGTTCTTGTAGGTAAACCCTTTCTTCTGCTAGAGTTGGTTCGGGCATGTACTCTGTACCAGGATAGTACCAAGTTGGGGCATAGGCAAACCGACCCGGCCTTCTTCCCATTCCCATTCCCATTCCCATCCCCCTGTAAGGACGGCGTCTCCGCATGCGACCATAAGGATATGGGTATCCAACACAGTATCCCATTTGTCTTCCAGTAAGTGGACCGTAACCCATGGGTCCGGTTCCGTCAAAGCCTGGCATTTCAGCACCTCCTTCTAAAAGTTATGGTCATATGTTCATATCTATTATAAGATGGAATCCCATCTATGTCAATATATTTTTTCTTTTTTGTGTCTGGTTATTCCGTGATAATGTCATGTTGAATTTATTCTGGTAAAATGTCACCTATAGCATTCCCCTAGCTGTAGGGAATATTTCTGGAAATTTATTAAATTTGTAACCTGCATTCCCGATATACGTAACGATGAAAAGCCGCCAAAACACCATGTAATAGGAATTTCCCCAAAGTCCAGATGGCAGTTATCCCCGTTACACATTACAATGTGTAACAAGCAAGCCTTTACAGTAGCCATGCAGGTTTGGCGGAACCTCGTTATACATTTCGGGAATTTAGGTTGTAATACGTTTTTGACAAAGTGGCTTTTGTGACAATAAAAAAAGGAAAATACACCTATTATCGCGTTTTTCCTACATTACATGCTTTTGAAGTTGTGCAAAAGGCTTGGTGTTTTTCGAAGTTATAGTTCAATATAAAGATAGGAAACCACCAAAAAACACATAATGGAGTGGCACACAAGATTTGAATTGTTATGTCCCTCTTTATGTTTTACAATGTGTAATAGGTGAGCCTTACAGCATCCACATAGATCCCGTGTTCCTTGTTATATATTCCGGAAATCAGCCTGCCTACTAAATCCAAGTTAAGCTAGTTTAGATAAAAAATGTATTATCTGCGGAATGATTGATGTTGCAAATATCATTCTTATAATTTGTAAGACTATAACATCTGGACCATCAATGCCTATATCAGAGGCTATCAGTGCAATATCCGTAGCTCCGGCAGGAATTGTCGCCAATAGTGATTCCTTCAGCCCCATATTAAATCTACGATTTAATAATTTACCCATTAAAATAGTTAATGATGAATATCCTATAATAAGCATTATTATTGGTACAAGAAGGTATTTCATCTTGAGCACATCATTTAACCCTATTTTTGTACCAATATAGGCCCCGGCCAGTAGCTGGGCCATATACTTTAACCTATATGGCATATATGCATAGTTAGTTGAAAGCTTTAATACAATTACACCAATCATCGAGAATGTTATAGTGCCGGCTGGGATTCCCAGTGTCTTTCCTATTATTCCACAACCCGCGGCTATGGATATAGTAACAATTGTATTAACTACCTTTGCATAATTTAGATTGTTTATCCCAATATTGTTGTAGTATTGCATGGGGTCCCGCACCATTTTAACCTTATCAGTAGCAGTGCTCTTTTTAATTATTATCGGCAATAATCCTATTCCAAGCAGAAAACGAATAATTTGCATAACGGCCACCACTGACACATCCGCACCCATTTCCGCACTAATTACCGGGGTGTTAGTTAAACCCCCAGGGACAGCAGACATCAATGAAGTTAGTAAATCAATATTACTAGTTTTATGTATAAAATATCCAAGAAATATATTTAGAATAAGCATACTGGCTAAAATTAGAATAGATGGTTTTAATATAAGCCTGAGGCGAATTAGGTCTTCTTTTTTTATTCCAATCCCGATGAAAGCACCTGCTATCATTTGTGCTATA